>NZ_JBEZXZ010000109.1:0-28803 GCF_040638275.1 Actinoplanes sp. NPDC026623
GCCGGCCGCGGCGGCCGCCACGACGACGACCGGCACCGCGGTGGTCGCCGGGCGCGACGACCTTGCGGCGGTCGCCGCGAAGGTGGCGCCGAGCATCGTGACGGTGCTCATCGACGGCTCCCAGGGCACGTCGCTCGGCTCCGGCGTCGTGCTCGCCGCCGACGGGCTCATCGTCACCAACAACCACGTGGTCGCGTCCGGCGGCACCGCGAGTGTCCGGCTCGCCGACGGCCGCACGGTGCCCGCCGAGGTCCTGGCGACCGACCCCACCCACGACCTCGCCCTGGTGCGTGCCTCCGGCGTCGAGGGCCTGACCCCGGCAACCTTCGGTACGAGCGACAGCGTCGCGGTCGGCGACACCGTGCTCGCGTTCGGGGCCCCGCTCGGCCTCGAGGGCACCGTCACGTCCGGCATCGTGTCCGCGCTCGACCGGGAGCTCAGCCCCGGCGGCGAGAAGCTGACCGGACTGCTGCAGACCGACGCCCCCATCAACGAGGGCAACTCCGGCGGCGCGCTTGTCGACACCTCCGGCCACGTCATCGGCATCAACGTGGCCATCGCCACCGCGAGCCAGCAGGACACCGGCAGCGTCGGCGTCGGCTTCGCCATCCCGGCCGGCACCGTGATGAGCGTCGTGAAGCAGCTCGAGGCCGGGGCCTCCCACTGAAACGTGGGCGACCCCGGTTCCGGGTCCTATCCGGCCAGGTGGCCGTACCGGTCCTCGAGCTCGAGCCAGGTGCCCTGCGCCACCGAGCGGCCGCCGATCAGGACGACCACCCGGTCGGCGCGGGACAGCGCCGCCCGCTTCGACGTCGAGCCGACCACGGTGACGCCGTGCTCGCGCAGCGCCCGCCACAGCTCCAGCTCGGTCGTGACGTCCAGCGCCGACGACACGTCGTCCGCGATCAGCAGCTCGGTGCGCGGCGCCAGGGCCCGGGCCAGCGCCAGCCGTTGCAGCTGGCCGCCGGAGAGCCGGGTGCCCTTGTGCCCGATCAGCAGCTGCAGCCCGCCGCCGGTGGCCGCCAGGTCGTGCTCCAGCTGCGCGGTCGTCACCGCGTCCGCCGCGTCGACCTCGTGGCCGAGCCGGATGTTGTCGGCGACCGTGCCGGACAGCACCCGGGGGAGCTGCGCCACGTAGCCGACCTGGTTCGGCCGCAGGAACAGCTCCGGCTCGTCGACCGGCCGGCCGTTCCAGCGCAGCGCGCCGGTGTGGTGCACGATCCCGGCGAGGGCCCGCAGCAGCGACGACTTGCCGGAGCCGACCGGGCCGACCACCAGCACGAGCTCGCCGCGGTCGACCGTCAGGTCGATGTCCTGCGCGCCGACCGTGCCGTTCTCGTGCACCGCGCTGAAGCCCGCGAGCTCCAGGGAACGCAGCGGGTTCCGCGGCGCCACCGGCGGCGCCAGCGCGGTGCCGGCCGCGATGTCCACGCCCGGCACCGCCGACGAGTACTCGCCGACGCCCGCCATGGCCACCGTCCGCCGGGTCCAGACCCGCGCCGACGGGAAGTGTGACACCAGCGACGCCGTCGTCCAGGCGAACCAGCGGGCCGAGCCGAGCGTCGCCACCGCGATCAGCGTCGCCGCCGCCGACAGGTTGCCGGTCAGGTACATCGCCCACGCCGCGATCGGCAGCAGGCCGCTGAAGATCGACGGGGTGGACCGGGCCCACACCTGGATGGAGATCTCCCGGCGCTGCCGGTCGCTGCGGGCGGTGTCCAGCCGGGCCAGGTGGTGCAGCACCGGCACGGTCGCGCCGGCCAGCTTCACCGTGCGCGCCGCCGACAGCGACGAGACCAGGGCGGTCGCGAACGACGCCCGGGCCGCGACCGTACGCCGGGCGGCACGCTCGAGCCGCGGGCCGAACAGCGTCGCCGCCAGCCCGGAGAGCACCATCGTGCCGACGAAGAACGCGGCCGGGACGTACGACCGCGAGGCCACCGTCATGGCCACGACCATGACCAGGCTGACCGCGGTGTCGATGAGGTTGTCGGCGAGCATGACGACCCGCTCGGTGTCGCCGCCCTGCGCCACCACCTCGGCCGGGGTGTACTTGCTGATCCGGCGCGGGCCGGTCTGGCCGTGCACCAGCCGCATGCTGATCCGCAGCATCTGCCGGACCCACCACTCGGGGAACCAGGCGCCGGTGTAGTACAGCGCCGGGATCGCGGCGAGCAGGCAGATCGCGATGCCGAGCGCCGGCAGCATCGGGTCGCCGATGCCGTCGACGACCTTCGACCACAGCAGCGGCAGGACCGCGCCGTCCAGGCCGAACAGCACCAGCACGACGAAGAACGCGATCGCGCCGAGCCCGTACCGCGGGTCGTTGACGGTCAGCCGGGCGATCTCCCGCATGGTGCGGGCCGGCGGCGGTTCGGGCAGCGGCGGCGGTTCGGCCCTCGGGAGCGTGTTGCCGAGCTCCGTGGCGACCGGCTCGAGCGGTTCGCGCTCCAGCAGCGCCACCCCGCCCGCCGTGCGGGCCGGCGCGGCGACGCTGGAGCTGGCGAGCAGCTCCGCGAAGCGCCGCGACTCGGCCAGCGGGCCGGCCTCGAGCACCTCGCCGTCGGCGAGCACCACGACCTCGTCGCAGCGCCGCACCGACGAGAGCCGGTGCGCGACGATGACGCCGATCCGGCCGTCGAGGAGCCGGTCCGTCGCCCGCTGCACCCACGCCTCGGTGACCGGGTCCATCCGCGCGGTGGCCTCGTCGAGGATCACCACCTGCGGGTGGCGGACCAGGATGCGGGCGAAGGCGACGAGCTGCTCCTGCCCGGCGGACAGCACGTAGCCGCCGTCGCCGAGCCGGGTGTCCACGCCGTCGGGCAGGCCGTTCGCCCAGGACGTCAGCCCCAGCTCCCGCAGCGCGTCCGCCGCCTGCGGCAGCAGCTCCGGGTCGAAGAGCGCGATGTTCTCCGCCAGGGTGCCGGCCAGGATCTCGGTGCGCTGCGGGACGATCGCCGTCCACCGGCGCAGCTGCTCGACGTCGAGGTCGTTGATGTCGGCGCCGCCGAGGAAGACCGTGCCCTGCGGCACGTCGACGGCCCGGGTCAGGATCTTCGCGAGCGTCGACTTGCCGGAGCCGGTGCGGCCGATCAGCGCGTACGAGCGGCCGCGGGCGAACGCCAGGCTCACGTCCCGCAGCGCGGGCGGGCGACCGGAGTCGGACTCGCCGTAGCGGAACGTCAGGTTGCGGATCTCCAGGTCGCCGTCGGCCGGCGGCAGGCCCTCGGTCGGCTCCTGCCGCACGTCGCGCAGCGACCGCACCCGGCTCCAGGCGCCGAGCGCGTTCTGCAGCTCCGGCACCATGCGGGTGACGTGCTCGAGGGTGCCGCCGAAGCCGAGCGCGAGCAGCCACACCGCGGTCAGCCGGGCGCCGTCGATGTGCCCGCCGATCAGGGCCCAGGCGCCGACGATCACGAGGGTGGCGATGAGCAGCCGGGTGATCGCGCCGGCGCCCATGGTGATGCGCGACGACGTGGTCCAGACCTTGCGCCCGCGGGTGAGGACCTCGCGGGCGCGCTGGGCGTAGAGCCGGCGGACGTACGGCGCGGCGAGGCTGGTCCGGACGTCGTCCTGGCCGTGTATGGACTCCTCCATGACGGCTGCCAGGTCGGACCAGGCCTCCTCCTCGCTGATCCGCAGCGGGGAGATCCGCTGGATAGGCCTGGTCAGCAGGGTGACCAGCAGGATCGACACCAGCACCATGCCGAGCGCGGCCGGCCACCAGGCGAAGAACGCGGTCACGATCGAGAGCACCGCGACGGCGAGGGACTGCGCCAGCCGCACGCCGCTGCCGCGCAGCTCGGAGCCGACCTGGTAGACGTCGCCGTCGATGCGGTCGAGCAGCTCGCCGACCGGGGTGTTCTCGAGCGCCGGCAGATCCTGGCCGAAGGCGACCCGGCACAGGCCGCGGCGCACGGCGGCGGTCCAGTCGGCGGTCAGCCCGGCGACGACCAGGCCGACCACGAGGTCGCTGAGCACCGAGACCACCAGGGCCGCGGCGAGCAGCGCGAACAGCGGCAGCGAGCGGTCGACGAGGACGGCACCGGCTAGGCCCAGGGCGCCCGCCTGTCCCGCCGCGCCCAGAACGATCAGGATCGCGACCAGGGCGGTGCGACGGGGCGAAGTAGCCCATAAGTCGCGAAGGAGGCGCATTGTGGTCCTCACGGATAGGGAAGGCGGTGCACCCATCCTGCGGTGCGCGGCCCGCAGGCTCAACGCAATTACGCTGCGCACGGGTATCGCGTGCGTCACCGGCGCGGGTCGTGTTCTCATGTCCTGGTCGCGGAGAGCGGAGGTGAGGGCCATGACCGCCGGGCCACTCGACGCCGAGTTCACGGCCGTGCTGGAGAAGAGCACCGCCGAGAACGGCTGGACGTATGTGATCATGCCCGGGTCGGCCGGATTCTTCGGCACCCGCGGGCTGGTCAAGGTGCGCGGAACCGTCGACGGCGAGCCGTTCCGCAGCTCGTTCATGGCCCTGGGCGACGGCCGTCACAAGCTTCCGGTCAAGGCCGCCCTGCGCCGCAGGATCGGCAAGGAGGCAGGCGCCACCGTCACCGTGCGCCTGTCGGAACGGCTGAGCTGACCCGCAGCGGCAGACCCAGGCTCGTTACCTGAGCTGAGGGAACGGTCAGCCGGCGCGCAGCGTGATCAGGGAGATCTCGCTCGGTGCGAAGATGCGGAACGGCGGCCCCCAGAAGCCGGTGCCCCGCGAGGTGTACAGCTGGGTGCGCTCGCCGTGGCGGCTCAGGCCCTGCAGCACCGGCTGGTCCAGGCGGACCAGGTAGTGGAACGGCCATATCTGGCCGCCGTGCGTGTGGCCGGAGATCTGCAGGTCGACGCCGTGCGCGACCGCGCCCGTCACCTGCTGCGGCTGGTGCGCCAGCAGCAGCACCGGCAGGTCCGGGTCGGCGCCGGCCAGCGCGGCGTCGTGGTCCATGTGGTGGCCCGGCAGCCCCGAGCCCGCGGCGGTGCGGTCGTCCACCCCGGCGAGGATCAGGCTGCTGCCGTCGCGGGTCACCACCAGGTGCCGGTTGTGCAGGGCCTCCCAGCCCAGCGACGCCATGTGCTCGACCCAGCGCTGGGCCCCGCTGAAGTACTCGTGGTTGCCGGTCACGTAGACCCGGGCCAGCCCGGCCCGCACGTCGCCGAGCGGCGCGGCCTGCTCGCGGCGCTGCGCCACCTCGCCGTCCGCGATGTCGCCGGTGTGCGCGACCACGTCCGGTTGCAGCGAGTTGACGACCTCCACCACGCCGCGTGACCAGCGGCTCCGGTCGATGGGCCCGTAGTGCGTGTCGGTCAGCAGCACGACCCGCAGCCCGTCGAGGCCCGCGCCGAGCCGGGGGATGGTCACGTCGACGCGGCGCACCCGCGAGACCCGCATCGCCTCGGCGTACCCCCAGATCAGCAGGACGATCGAGACCAGGGCGACCACCGCCGTGACGATCCGCGAGCGGACCGGGTCGGCGACGCCCGCGAGGGCGAGCGCGAGCCGCAGCACGGTGCCGAGGATCGACCAGACGAAGAGGACCCAGACGACGCCGAGCGCGGTGTCGGCGATGCGGGCGGCGCCGTCGCGGTGGTGGGGCCCGTGCCCGCTGAACATCAGGAACGGGAACGCGGCCGCGGCGGCGGCGAACAGCAGGGTGCCGGCGGCGAACACCGCGCCGGGCCACCGGTTGCCGGACCAGACGAACGTCCACCAGGGCACGCCGAAGAGCAGGAGCAGGACGGCGGCGACGATCAGGCCGAATCGCAGGCCGGGCCCACGCCGGCGACGCGGCGGGTTCTCGGCCTCGACGGTTTCATCCACGGACACAGCAGAAGTCTGCCACGCGGTTTCGGTAAGCGGCCGCGGCCACCGGCTCAGAGGCCGAGTCGCAGCCCGGTGACGCCGGCGGGGGAGTGCGGCCGGGTGGTGGCCCGCAGCAGGTCGGCGTGCACGTCGACCGGCAGCTCGGTGCCGAGCGTGCACAGCGCCGGATAGAGGTCGAGCACGTCGCGGTGGCTGAGCGCGCCCACGCCGATCAGCAGGCCGTTGATCGCGGTGGGCGTGCGGGCCAGTTCGGCGCACAACTCCGCACGCCAGTCGGGGTCGGCGACGTGCGAGGCGAACTCGCGGGCGATCCGGTTGCTGGCCGAGCAGCCCTCCTCGGGCGCGGCGTGCCGCCCCGAGCGGGCCAGCACCGGCGCCATCCGGACCACGACGCCGAGCCGCAGCGCCAGTTCCGGCAGGGTCAGCGCGTCGAGGCCGAACGAGCAGTTGTCACAGAGCCGCTGGAACGTCTGGGCGTGCACGACGACCGCCGGCTGGGCGCACTCGCCGGCCGGGCCGCAGACGGTGTCCATGACGATCTCGGAGAGCCGGCCCGCCGGATCGAAGCGGCCGATGCCGAAGAACTCGGACGGTGTCTCCCGGTAGCGGGCCAGGGCGGCGACCTCGCTGCCGTAACCGTCCGGGTCGATGCCGATGCGGGGTACGCCGTGCTGTGCTCGGAGCTGGATGAGCCGGAACATCCTGTTCACTCCCGTGGGGTCGGTGAAGACGGTGCAACTCGGGATACGCGCCAGGAGGTCCCTCGGTTCAGTCCTTACGCTGGGTATAAGAAAGATTCCGTCGGGCCCGGTGTCCCGTCAAGAGGAAGCAGTCAAATGTTACTGCGTGTAGTGCATACGTCGCGGCGGTAAGTGCCAGCAACATGCCCGCCAGCACGGCCATCAGGCCGCCGTCGAGGGCCCGCCAGGCGGTGGGGAGCGTGACCACGCCGAGCACCAGCCCGGCCTCACATGCGGCCTCGGCGAGGCGCCGTGCACGGTCCGGTTTCATGACCATCACCTTTCCGTCACCCAGGGTGCGTCCGCTTCCCTCCGTAGTGGGATCGACAGCTACGACTTTCGGCAGAGGCCGGCCGGGCCGCGGGCGTCGGCGAGGCCGAGCCAATGACCGACACCGATATCCCTGCGGTGACCGCCACAACCGTGCTGGACGCTTCCCGAAGTCCCCCGTAAGGTGGCCTGAGCGGCGGCGATGGCCATTCGCGCCGGCCCCGGGAAGTGCTCTCGAACTTCGCAAGTTGCCGGGATACCGACCGATAATGGTCATGATCGTAGGCACTGGGAGGAACGAGCGGTGACCGTCGCGGCAACGTCGGCATGGGAGTCCATGCCGGCCCTCATGTATCACTCCGTGTCCGCGGTCGGCGGCCCGCTGAGTGATCTCGCCGTGCCCCGCGAGCGCCTCGCCGAGCAACTCGGCGCGCTCACCGCCGCCGGCTACCGCCTCGTCGGGCTCACCGACGCGCTCGACCTGCTCGAGCAGGGCGACACGGACCGGCTCCTGGCGGTCACCTTCGACGACGGCTACCGGGACTTCCTCACCGAGGGTGTTCCCGTCCTCGCCGCGGCCGGCGCCGGCGCCACCCTGTACGCCTCCGTCGGGCACCTGGGCGAACACGCCGGCTGGCTCGGCCGCTGGGCACCCGACTTCGGCCGCCTGCTGAGCTGGGACGAGCTGGCCGAGGTCGCCGACGCCGGCATCGAGATCGGAAATCACAGCCTGCTGCACCACCCGCTGGACGTGCTGCCGGCCGCGCAACTGCGCGAGGAGATCGTGCGCAGCAAGGACGAGCTCGAGCAGCGCCTGCAGCGGCGGGTCCGCAGCTTCGCCTACCCGCACGGCTACAACGGCGGCCGGGTCCGCGACGCGGTGCTCGCCGCGGGCCACGACAACGCCACCGAGGTCGGCCGGCGGCTGCACCGGCCGGGTGAGCGGCGCTTCGCCGTGCCCCGGCTCCAGCCGACCCCGGGCATGACCGGCGCCGACCTGGTGAGCCTGGTGGCCGGGGGTGGCTCCCCGCTGGTGCCGCGGCTCAAGCAGCTCGCCCAGCCGGGCTGGCGTGCCGTCCGCAGGGTCGCCCGGGCCGCCGGCCGGAACCTCACATGACCACGGGACACCGCGCACCCGGGCGGCTGAACCGCCGGCACCTGCTCGGCCTGGCCGGGCTCGCCGCCGTCCCGCTGGCGGGCCTCGCCGTGCAGCGGATCCGCTCCGGCCAGGCATCCGCCGGTGCCACCGCCGCGCCCGGCCCGGCCGAATCCGCCGGGCCGCCGCCGAGCGCCGCCGCCGGTCCGCGGGTGGTCGTCAAGGGCGGCGGCGCCGTGCCGTTCCGGCCCGGCCGGACCATCCTCGGCTCGTACCTCGCGCTCAAGGACAAATCGTTCACCGAGAGCCTGGCCCTGCGCCGCCGGCAGACCGGCCGCGAACAGCGCATCGTGCACGTCTTCTACGGCTGGACCGACACGCTGCCCGCGCGGATCGACGGCCTGCCCGCGGCCGCCACGCCGATGGTGTCCTGGCGCGGCACCGAGTACTCCGACATCACCTCAGGCGGCAGCGACGCGCTGATCGCCCGGGCCGCCCGGCAGCTGAAGCGGCTGGGCCGGCCGGTGCTGCTGCGCTGGGGCTGGGAGATGAACGGCGACTGGTACCGGTGGGGAACCGTCCGCAACGGCGAGAACCCGGCCGCGTTCGTCGAGTGCTGGAAGCGGCTGCACGGCATCTTCGCCGAGGAGAAGGCGAACAACGTCTCCTGGGTGTGGAGCCCGAACTGGAACCCCGCCCCGGCCGCGGACTGGAATTCCTTCAAGGCGCTCTACCCGGGCGACCGCTACGTCGACTGGGTGGGCGTGTCGGGGTACAACCTGCACCGCGAGACGCCCGACACCCTCTTCGACCCGATCTACGGTGAATTCTCGGCCCGGAAGCCGCTGATGATCACCGAGGTCGGCGCCGTCGACCGCGGCGGCCGGACCAAGGCCGACTGGATCACCCTCTTCGCGCAGTGGGTGGAGGCGCACCCGGCGGTGGGCGGCGTCGTCTGGTTCGACACCGACACCCACCCCGGGTACGCCGAGAAGTGGCGAGTCGACACGGATGTCGACTCGCTCGCCGCCTTCGTGGCGATGGCGAAGAGCGTCCGCTTCAGCGGCTAGCCTTCTCGGCCGCCTCGATCGCGTTGCGGAACAGCATCGCCACGGTCGTCGGGCCCACGCCGCCGACCCGCGGGGTGATCGCGCCGGCCACCGCCGAGACCTCCTCGGCCACGTCCGGCAGCAGCCGCCGGCCCTCGTAACGCACGCCGGCACCGATCACCGTGGCGCCCGGGCGCACGTGCTCCGGCTGGATGATCCCCGGCACGCCGACCGCGGCGATCAGGATCTCGGCGCGCCGGGCGTACCGCTGCCAGTCCGGGACGCCGGTGTGCACGACCGTGACGGCCGCGTTCGCGGTCGGCCGCTTCTGCGACAGCAGCATGGCGAGCGGGCGGCCGATGGTCGCGCCGCGGCCGAGGATGACCACCTCGCGGCCGGCGACGGCGATGTCGTGGTGCGCGAGCAGCGCCTCGATGCCGGCCGGGGTGCACGGCCGGGGCCCGGGCAGCCCGACGGAGAGCCGGCCCAGGTTGAGCGGGTGCATGCCGTCGACGTCCTTGTCCGGGTCGACCGTGAGCAGCGCCGCGTCGTAGTCGATGTGCGCCGGCGGCGGGTACTGGATCAGCAGCCCGTGCACGGACGGGTCCGCGTTCAGCCGGTCGATCGCCCGGAGCAGGTCGTCCTGCGTCGCGGAGGCGCCCAGGTGCTCGTGCGGCGAGACGAAGCCCAGCTCGGCGGCCTGGCGCTGCTTGATCCGGATGTAGCCGGCGCTGGCGTCGTCGTCACCGACCAGGATCGTCGCCAGCGACGGAACGACGCCGCCCTCGCGCAGCTTCGCCGCGCGCTGCGCGACGTCGGCCAGCACCGCGTCGGCCACCGGCTTGCCGGGCAGCAGTCTTGCTTCATGGGGTACGGACATGTGCGTCTACTCCGGCGTGGGCACCCAGGCGGACGGCCCCCACGGCGAGCTCCCCGATGGTGGTCCCCATCCTCGATGCCGCCAGTCGCGTGTCCTGCTCAGTCTACGGCGCCGAGGAAGAGCGTCCGATAGGCGGTGGTGTCCCGGGCCCGGTAGAGGTTGACGGTCATCCGCTGCGCGCCGGGCACGCTCAGCGCCTCGGTCCAGCTGCCGTCCCCGGTCACCGGGACGGTCCGGGCCAGCGCCACCTTCCCCGCGGCGGTGAGCACCCGGAGCTTGTACGGCCCGTCGGCGGCGAGCAGGCCGCTCGCCGAGACCTCGACCCGGCGGTTGCCCGCCGCGTCGACCGGACCCGGCGGCGCCGCCCACAACGCGGTGACGGTGGTGTCGTGCGTCGAGCGGGAGTTGCCGAACGACAGCCAGCAGGCGCCGCCGAGCATCAGCACCACCAGCGCCAGCGGCAGCAGCTGCCGGGCCAGCCGGCGGCGCCCCGCCTGCTCCTGCGCCGCCACGTCCATCGCGTCCTCGACCTCGGCGATCGAGATCACCACGGTGGCGTCCACCGCGGCGCGCGGCAGCCGTACGGTCCGTTCGCCGACACCCACCCGGGCCGGCTGCGCGCCGGCCGGGCCGGGCGCAGGGACCGGCTCCGGCTCCGGCTCCGGTTCCGGTTCCGGTGCATTGAGTGTCGACACCCACGGTGCGACGATCGCGACGAGGGTGACCACGGCCGTGGCGACGGTCCAGGAGACCCGGTCCATGTGCACGGTCGCGACGTACATGGCCAGCCCGGCGACGATCAGCACGCCCATGCTCAGGGCGGGGGTGAGCACGATGCGCTCGAGCGTCGTCAGGTCCCGGCGGCGGAAGAAGACGTCGCTGAGCGCCAGGCCGGGCAGCACGAAGGCGAGCAGCAGGCCGCCGACGATCGCCACCGGCCCGGGCCCCAGCAGAACGGCGGCGCCCGAGGCGACAGTCACACCCGCGACGACGCGGCGGAGCAGGGTGTTCATCGCTGCTCCCCGGTCCGGTAGACGCGGACGGTGCCGTTGTCGTAGAGCCGGTCCATCCCGAGGAGGGTGTCGAACTTGCCGAGCTGCTTGGCGGTCAGCGGCGAGGTGATCCGGCCCGAGCGCGGATCCATCTCGAAGTAGGCGCCGCTCTCCGGCAACTGGGTGCCCAGCCGCCGGTCGACCACCAGATACCGCAGGTGCAGTCGCTGCACGAGATCCTCCTGCTGAAGTCCCCAGGACTCGGCGTAGTACAGCGGGCCGACCTCGCGGACCGGGTCCTGGCGGCCGTAGGTCGAGGCGAGGGAGACCGAGGTCGCGTCGCCGCCGACGCGGTTGCCCGGGCCGAGGACGCGGCGCTGCCACTCGGCGGCCGCCAGCCCGGGCTCGTCGACCGAACGCTCGTAGCCGCCGGCCAGGTACGGCCCCGGCAGCAGCGACGCGATCGGCGGCCAGCCGCCGGCCCGCGCCCCGATCATCAGCAGCGTGATCATCGCCGCGCCGGCCGCGACCCGGCTGTACAGGTTCCAGCCGCCCGGCATGACCACGTCGATCGCCGGGGCGGCGGCGCGCCACCGATGCCCCTCGGCGTCCCGGGCCGGGATCAGCTGCACGCCCCGGACCAGGCCGATCGCGGCCAGGATGGAGATCGGGATGTAGGTGAAGGTGGAGAGCCGACCGGCGATCTCCGGCCCGTTCTGCCCCAGGAACCGCACGGCGTTGCCGGCGAAGAAGGCGAGGCCGCCGACGACCGCGGCCCACCGCCACCAGTCCCGGTCGTGGCGCTGCACCATGTCGCGGGTGACGGCCACGGAGAGCACGAGCAACCCGAGCAGGCCCGCACCCTGCACCACGAGCTGGCCGACGGCGACCGGCGCGGACGCCGAGGCCGGGTCGCTCTCGCCGGACACCAGCTGCGACAAGGTGCGGACGACCTGGTCGATCGGGTCCTGCAGATAGCCGAGGACGTCGGCGGCGACCAGCAGGATCCACGCCGCCACCACCGCGAATGCGGACGCCGGCATGACCAGCGCGGACCAGCGCCGCGGCCGCTCGGTGATCAGCTCGGCGACGGCGAGCAGCAGCAGCGTCGCCACCAGCGCGAATGCGGTGACGTGGTGGCTGACCGTGGTCAGCACCGTCGAACCCACCGCGACCCAGGCGAACCGCCCCCCGCCGTCGATCCGCCACCGCCGGACCGCCCACACCGTCAGCATGAAGAACGGCAGCGCGGCGGTCTGGTACAGGAACATCGAGTTGAAGAAGAGGTAGTGCAGGGCGGTCGCATACGTGGCGCAGGCGACGCCGGCGACCGCGGGCGAGTTGCTGGCCCGCAGCACGACGGCGAAGAACAGGCCGACGAAGACCAGGTGCGCGACGCCGGCGACGATGACGCCGGCGGCCGTCACCGGAAGCCCGGTCATCGCCGCGACGGCCGCGCCCATCTCGGCCAGGCCGGGGAAGTGCTGGGCGGGCGGCAGGGCCGGGTTCGGCTGGAACAGCTTTCCGGTCTCCGCGATGACCGTCGTCGCGAGCCAGTGCTGCAGTTCGTCGGGGAACCGGAACTGGTCCGGGCTGTACATCCACTTGAGCAGGTACTGATTCAGGGCCAGGCCCATGACCAGCACGAACGACTCGGCGACACCGGCCATCCGGCGGCTGAGCAGCCGCACGACGACCGGGGTGAAGACCACGACCTGCCCGACCCAGTACGCGATCTGGGCGTTGCCGTTGCTGGCCCGGCCGCCGGCGTAGGCGAGGGCGACCAGGACCACGCCCAGCGCCGAGATCGTCAGCACGGCCGGGGCGTGCCCGAGGTCGAGGGGCTCGCGGCGGGCGCGGGCGGGCTTGGGGGCGCGGCCGGGATCGGGCGCCGGCGGCGCCTCGGTGCGCGGGGTGGCCCGGCGGCCGGGTACCACCGGGATGACGGCGGTGGCGACATCGGTCGGCGCGGCCACCTTGAACGCCGGGATCACCATGGTCTGGTCCGGGGCCGGCAGCGGGATGACCATGGTCTCCTCGCCGGGGGCGGCGGCGGGCCGCTCGGCGGCGGGCCGCTCGGCGGGCGGCGGCACCTTCAGCACGACGGTGTCCTCGGGTGAGGCGATGCGCAGGATGACCGTGTCCTCGACGCTCGCGGGGGCGCCGGGCCCGGACGGCGGGATCGCCGCCTTCGGCACGCCGGAGGTGGTCTGCAGGTCCGCCGCCGCGGGTCCGGACGCGTCGGATCGCGCGGGCGCCGGCGGGCGTACCCGGCCTGGCCCGCGGGTGGCCTCCGGCTGCGCGGCGTCGGTCCTGCTCGGTTCGGTCGGCCGCTGGCCGGCCGAGCGCTGGTCCGCCATGGGCTGGGCCTCCGTGGCGTCGTCGGGGGATTCGAACTGCGAGCTGGGCATATTCGTCCTCCGGACCGAGAATGCCCCGTGCGGAACGAACTTTCCGGTGAACGGCCGACTCGGCACGATCAGCGGCTGCTTCCGGTCTTCGCCCGGGCGGCCCGGCGGCCCTTCAGGTAGGCGCGCGGGCCCGCCAGCATGCCGCGGCGGTTGGCCGTCAGCAGCTCCCGGGGGAAGTCCTCGCGCAGCGTCGACACCCGCAGGCTGTCCTTGCTGGTGAGGTCGCGCAGCGCACCCGGCGCCAGCCGCAGCAGCGGCCAGAGCAGTCCCGGGCGCTTCAGCAGCAGGCTGGTGTACGCGGCGGTCAGCCCGGCGCCGTACCCGACCATCTGCTTGTGCAGGCCCTCGAGGTCGCGCCGGTGGTAGTGGTGGGTCACCGCGGTGGGCTGGTAGACGATCGTGCCGCCGCCGACCAGCACCTGGGTGAACGCCAGGGTGTCCTCCGAGCCCATCGCCGGCGTGCCGGCACCGAGCGCGGTGTCCCAGCCGCCGATGCGCTCGATGACGCCCGGGCGGAAGGTCATGTTCGCGCCGGTGCCGAACGGCGGCAGCGGGTACAGCGGGCTCTGGATGTGTGCGGTCGCGGGGCTGAACACGTCGGGCTTGAAGCCGCGGCCCTTGCTGTGCCCGCCGAACTGCTCGAACCAGAGCTGCGCCTGGGTCTCCAGCTCGGCCGGGACGATCACGCCGGAGACGACGTCCGCCTCGGGGTGGTCGGCCAGCGCCCGGGCGACCTCGGCGAGCCAGTTGACGTCCGCGTACTCGTCGTCGTCGATCCAGGCCAGGATCTCGCCCGGCGCGGCCGCGACCGCGGCGTTGCGGGCGAAGGAGAGGCCGCCGCGCGGCTCGACCAGGTATTCGACGTTGCCGCGGCGGGCCGCGGAGCGGACCACCTCGGCGGTCGCGTCGGTCACCGGTGCGTTGTCGACGACCAGGATGCGGAAGTCCGGGTACGCCTGCGCGAGCAGGCTGTCCAGGCAGCGGGCCAGGGCGCCCGGCCGCTCCCGGGTGCAGATCACCACGGTGATCGGCGGCGCGCCGGCGAGCACCTCGCGGCGCCGGGCCAGGAAGGCCGGCTCGGTCGCCGGCGTGATGCCGTCGATCGGCAGCGTGGCCAGTGCCAGGCCGGCGAGCCGCGGCGCGAGCGCCGTGCCGAGCTCGGCCTCGATCGCGGCCGCCAGCCCGGCGGGCCGCAGGCCACGGGCCGGCACGTCGACGAGCACCGTGCCGAGGGGCTCGGTGAAGAGCCGGACGAGCACCCAGGCCTGCAGGACGCGGCGGCCGTCGGCACCCACGCCGGCGACGGCTGGCAGCGGGTCGGAGAGCTCCAGGTCGAGCACGATCGCGGGCAGCGCCTCGCCGCTGGGCTCGAACGCGGGCGCGGTGATCATCTCGTCGAGGCGCGGTGCCGGCGCCCAGACCTTGCCGTTCACCCCGGCGGTCATCGGGCGACTCCGGCCGGGACGGCGCGGCGGGCGGTGACGGTCTCGACGACTCCGCCGAATCCGGCCGCGGCGACGCCGGCGAGCACGCCGCCGGCCTTGAGCGCGTGGTGCGCGCCGCGGCCGCGGGTGGCGGCGGCGAGGTTGCGGAACACCGCCCTGGGCAGCGAGCGCAGGTAGTCCTGCTCCGAGCCGAGGCTCTGCGAGCCGTCGAGCAGCCCGGCCATCGCGACCTTGCCGCGCCCCTCGGCGTAGCACCGGCGCAGGAAGAAGCCGAACGTGGAGTGGGTGGCCGGCACCTCGTGGCGGATCGTCGCGTGCGGCACGTAGATCCACTGGCCGCCGCCGAGCGCGCTCATCCGCAGGCACAGCTCGGTGTCCTCGGGCCGGTTCTGGTTGCCGAGCTTGCCGAAGCCGGTCCGGAAGCCGCCGACCGCCAGGAACGTCTCGCGGCGCACCACCATGCTTGCCGACCACACGTTGCGGATCGGCGCGGTGGTCGTCGGCATCCCGGCGTACGAGCCGCCGACCGCCCACAGGAACTCCGCCGGCATCCAGCGCGGCTCGGCCTTCGCCCAGGCGGGGTGGATGCCGCCGCCGGTGCCGACCACCTTCGGGTCCGCGAACGGCACGACCAGGCCGGCCAGCCAGTCGGGGCTCGCGACGGTGTCGTCGTCGAGGAACGCGATCAGCGAGGTGCTGGTGTGGAAGGCGCCGGTGTTGCGGTTGCCGGACACGCCCTGGGCGTAGAGGTTCTCCAGGACGGTCACGCCGCCCAGGTCACGCCGGGCCCGGCGGAACAGGGCCGGGTTGTGGTCGACCACGACGATGATCTCGGCGGGCGCGTACGTCTGCGACCGGGCGGAGGCGACGGTGCGCACCAGCGCGGACCAGCGCTGCTCGGTGTGGGTCGGGATGACGATGCTGACTGCGGGGCGGGGGGTGGATTCCACGCTGGGCTCCTCGGGCGGATGGCGGGACCGGGACTGCAGAGCGGGAGAGCTCAGTCCTCGCGGGTGGTGCGGGCCTGCAGGGCCTTGATGTCGTCGGTGCGTCGGGTGCCGACCTCGTCGCGACGGGCGCCCCGGTTGAGGTGCGCGACGTGCCGGGGGCCGGCGGGCGGGGTGGCCCCGGTGGCCGGCGGCCGGTTGACGACCTTGTTCAGCGCGTGCACCGGCGCGGTGTTCGCGGGCCGGGCGGTCGGGTGCTGGTGCACCGTGTTGCCCGCGCCGCCGGCGCGGTTGTGGCGCATCCGGCGCATCCGGCCGTACTCGCTGAAGATGGTGCGCAGCACGCGGAAGCCGTCGCGGAAGGTGTTCAGGTTGCTCTGGCCGTGGATGCGGGCGTGCTCGATGCTGCCCACCTCGCCGACCTTCATGCCGTCGGCGGCGGCCCGGATGTTGATCATCGTCTCGATCTCGAAGCCGTCGCCCCAGAGCTTGCTGCCGTCGACGGGGCGCGGCAGCGTCGGGTCCGGCAGTGCCAGGGTCGGGACGACCCGGCGCCAGAAGGCGTTGTAGCCGTAGCAGAGGTCGGTGAACCGGGTCCCGAACAGGACGTTCACCACCAGGTTGAGGCCGTCGTTGCCGAGCTTGCGCAGCTTGGTGATGTCGTGGCTGTGCCCGCCCTTGTCGAAGCGGGACCCCTTCACGAAGTCGGCGCCGTCGACGAGCTTGGCGACGAAGCTCGGGATCTCGCTCGGGTCGGTCGAGCCGTCGGCATCGATCATCACGATGATGTCGCTGGTGCAGGCGGCGAAGCCGCAGGCCAGGGCATTGCCCTTGCCGGTGCGGGTCTGCTGGACGATCACCGCGTCCGGCCGCAGTTCGAGGGCCACCGCGACGGTGCGGTCCTGGGACCCGCCGTCGACCACGATCACCTCGCTGATGCCCTCGGGGAGCTTGGCGAACACGTGGGGCAGGTTCCGCTCCTCGTTCAAGGTCGGAATCACGACGCTTACGGTCGGTGATGACTGGCCGTTACTCGCCGTGTCTCCGGAGGCCGTGAACTGCTGCATGTGGGTCCCTTCAGGGGCGGCGGATGCGACTGAATCGGTCGTTTCCGGGGGCAGAAACTCAGCCGCTCGCTTCTGACGACAAATCTAGTCGAACGCTACTCAGCGTCAACTAACCGAAGAGCCATGCTGACGATATCCGTGCGTTGAACCGCGACTGATCGAATGACCAGGGGGTATTCACTCGGGCAACAAGAATGACCACAAGCCCCAGTCGTCACACTCAGTAACGGACATTGGGGCACGCGGGGCCGGAGAGGGGCCGTCGGGCGCCATTTCGGGGAAATCGATGGATCTCAGGCGGCGATTGGCGCATAACGTTAATGTCGGATTTTTACGACGTGATCGGGATCACTCGCAGTGTTGTCACTGAGCGTGTTCTGCAGGGTGCAGAACGGTTATATCTCGGCCGGGCGGCGGGGTTGGCCCGTCGATGTATAGGTTGTCAAGGTGACCTGCGCGCCCGCCCCGCCACGTAACGCACGGTCGACGACACTGTGGGTGAACCGGTGACGGCGGCCGAAGCGCTGTGTGTCTGCGGCCATCCGCGATCCGCACACGAACACCACCGCGCGGGCACCGAGTGCACGTTCTGCGGCCCCGAGGTCTGCCCCCGCTACCGGCGTCGCCGCTGGTGGCACCGGCGCGGCTGATCCCGCCACCCGCCCGCGCGGCGGCCTGGCCGGCCTCGCGCGCGGCGGACGGTCGGCCTCGTGTGCGGCGGACGGCCGGCCTCGCGCGTTCAAAGGGTGGACCACGGGTGGTGAATGCCTACTTATTCTGTAGGCTAACTACCACTCTGGCGGGCGCCGCGCACCCTCGCGCGGCGCGTCGCACCGCGCGAGGAGGGACCCCCCATGCCGCTCCCAGACTTCCTGATCGCCGGCGTGCCCAAGGCGGGCACCACCGCGCTGCACGCGGCGCTGGTCCGCCATCCGGGCCTGTTCCTGCCCGCGGTGAAGGAGCCCAAGTTCTTCCTCACCGACGGCCGCCCGCCGCGCACGGGTGGCCCCGGCGACGTGCAGACCTACCAGGAGCACGTCTGGCGCCGCGCCGACTACGAGGCGCTCTTCGCCTCCGCCCCGGCGGGCGCGCTGCGCGGCGAGGCCACACCCTTCTACCTGTACGACCACGACGCGCACGACCGCATCCGCGCCCTGGTCCCGGCGGCGCGGCTGATCCTGCTGCTGCGCGACCCGGTGGACCGGGCGCACTCCAACTGGACCCACCTGTGGAACGCCGGCCTCGAGCCGGAGGCCGACTTCCTCACCGCCTGCCGCGCCGAGCAGTGGCGCCGGGCCGACGGCTGGGCGGACTTCTGGCACTACATCAGCCTGGGCCTGTACGGCCGCCAGGTGCAGCACCTGTACAAGGTCTTCCCCCGCGAGCAGGTGCTGCTGCTGCGCTACCGCGACTTGAAGGACGCGCCCGCCGCCACGCTCGACCGGGTCTGCGACTTTCTCGGCGTACCCACCGGGGTGCTCCGGGAGATACCGAAGGAGAACGTGAACCGGCACGTCGTCGAGGACAACGGCGTCAACCGGGTGCTGCGCGGCCTGCTGCGCGCCGGCGGGCAGTTCGGTCACCGCGCCCCGGTGCCGCTGCGGCTGGCGGCCCGCGGGCCGCTCCTCACGCTGCTGCACCGCAAGCGCGGCACCCGGCCGGTGACCACGCCGCAGGAGCGCGCCGCGCTGCTGCCGCTCTTCGCCGACGACATCGCGCTGCTGCAGGACGTCACGGGGGAGCGCTACGACGACTGGATGGCGGTCGACCGACACGCCAGCGCGTCGTAATCCCTAGCTTCCCCATAGCTAATGCAAACTTGACCGGAAACTCTTCGCTGTGCCGCTGAAGCCACGAAACGGAGCCGTCTTGTCCCTCGGAACCCAAGCCCTGCCGCTGCCACGCTGGGAAGATGCGACAGTGGTGGTCGATCCGCCCGGCGACGAGCCGGGAGCGTGGGCGGGCGCGCCGTCGTCGATCGTCGCGGACGGCCACGTCTACCTCGCCTACCGCCTGCGGGTGCCGATCGGCGAGGGGCGCGGCATCTCCAACGTCGTGGCCCGCTCCGCCGACGGGCTGCACTTCACCGTCGTCGCCGAGGTGGGCAAGGACCGCTTCGGCGCGGAGTCGCTCGAGCGCCCGGCCCTGGTGCGCACGCCGGAGGGGCGGTGGCGGCTCTACGTCAGCGTCGCCACCCCCGGCACCAAGCACTGGCGTGTCGACCTGCTCGAGGCCGGCACCCCGGAGGGCCTGGCCGCCGCCGTGCCGATCACGGTGCTCGCCGGCGACGAGACCGTCGGCGTCAAGGACCCCGTGCTGCACCACGACGCTCACGGCTGGCACCTCTGGGCCTCGGTGCACCCGCTGGAATCCTGGGACGACGCCGACCGCATGACCACGGAGTACGCGACCAGCCCCGACGGCGTGCGCTGGACCTGGCGCGGCACGGCGCTGGCGGGACGCCCGGGCCGGTGGGACGCGCGCGGCGTGCGGGTCTCCTCGGTGGTGGTCGACGGCGACACGATCGTGGCCGCCTACGACGGGCGCGCCACGGCGGGGGAGAACTGGGAGGAGCGCACCGGCACGGCCCGCGGCGTGCGGCTGCCGGACGGCAGCTTCGGCGAGCTGACCGCGGAGGACGGCGAGCCCGTCGGCAGCCCGCACGCCCCGTACGGCCTGCGCTACCTGAGCCTGGTGACCATGCCCGGCGGCCGGCAGCGGATCTACTACGAGACCACCCGCGAGGACGGCGCGCACGACCTGCGCACGGAGCCCGGGTACTGAGATTTCCGCCGGAGGTGACGGGTCTGAGAGCCCCGTCACCTCGGCGGAGCCTGCGGCGCCCGTCGTGATCGACTTGTCCTAGCGTCAGATGCACAAGAGCCCGGTCTCCGGCGTCCGCCACCATCAACGGCGGATCCATGGCGAGACCGTAATGGCGGAGCCCGTCCCACGAGGACGGGCTCCGCCATTTTTGTGCCCTCCGCCGGTTGCCGCGCACAGCGCTGGGTGACCAATTCCGTCCCCTGGCTACGGCAGGTAGTTGAGGCGTGTCGGTTCGTAGGGATATAACCCGCCTGCACCCCAGGATTCACGCAGAGTGACGACGCTGCGGGTGATCCCGGCCACTCGCACCGGTCGGACCTGGAAGCCTCGTGCCTGCGGGTGCTTGTCGTGCCCGTTTGCGGCAGCTGCTCCCAATGCGCCGCCGCGTCGCCGCCGGCCTGCCTGTCTGGGCGAAACTCGCGGGACGGGGCGGGGCGGGAGGGGCGGATGCCGCGGCACCTCGATCGTTCGGTCAGCCGCGACACGACGGCCGGCGATTGTCACCCCGTCTTTGCGGTCAGTTGACCCTGGGTAACTCTTTGCTAGATTTGGTACAGAAGCGAGCGAGTCAGGCTTCTCCCCAGAAAGCCTCAAACAAGCCGCATCTGCCGCCATGGAGGAACCGACATGCCGCTCATCGCGAGTTCGAACACCACGAAGCGTGATGACAAGGAGTCACCCAGGGTGAACGGTGGCCAGCGCAAGCCTGCCGCGGGCAACAAGCCGCGGCCCAGCACGGCCCCCTCCTGGTGAACCTCGGCGGCGCCACGCCGCTAGCGTTTGGCCCGCCGGCCGCCGGGTAACGATGTTGCGACCGTGGCGCGTGCGGCGGAGGTTGGCGGGAGCGAGATGCGGACGCTGGGCGGGCGGTACCGGCTCGAACGGCGCATCGGCGTCGGCGGCATGTCCGAGGTGTGGCGCGGCCACGACCGGGTGCTCGACCGGCCCGTGGCCGTCAAGATCATGGCGCCGGCGGTCGAGGGCACCCTCGGCGAGGCCGGCGGGGTCGAAATGGTCCGCACCGAGGCCCGGTCCGCCGCGCGGCTCGCCCACCCCAACGTGGCGGGCGTGCACGACTTCGGCACCTCGCCCGCACCGGACCGTGAGGTGCCGTACATCGTCATGGAACTGGTCGAGGGGCAGACGCTGAGCGAGCACCTCGGCGCCGGGCTGTTCGACTGGCGCATCGTCGTCCGGATCTGCGCGGAGGTCGCCGCCGCCCTCGCCGCCGCGCACGCGGAGCGGGTCGTGCACCGCGACATCAAGCCCGCGAACATCATGCTCACCCCGTCCGGGGCGAAGGTGCTGGACTTCGGCATCGCGGCCCCGGTCGGCAGCCACGATCCGGATCCCGACGGGCCGGTCATGGGCACCCCCGCCTACGTCGCCCCGGAGCGTTTCGCGGGCGTGCCGGCGACCCCGGCGTCCGACATGTACTCGCTCGGCGTGCTGCTCTACCACTGCCTCTCGGGGCGGCTGCCCTGGACGGCGGCCGGACACAGCGAACTGGTGCACGCCCAGCGCCACCTGGATCCCGCGCCGCTGCCGCACATCGAGGGGCTGGCACCCGAGGTGGTCGATCTCTGCTCGCGCTGCCTGCACCGGGATCCGGCCGAGCGGCCCACCGCGCTGGTCGCGGCGCTGCTGCTGGCCGAGGCCGTCGACGCCCGGGTGTACGTCCCGCTGCTCGACCCGGGCGCGGCGACGCCGCGGCCGTCCGTGGTGCCGGCCTGGGACGCGCGCGCCGCCGAGGAGCCGACGAACGCCGTCCGGCCCGAGGACCCCCGTCACCAGGAGGAAAGGCCCGAGCGCCCCGGCCACCAGGAGGAAAGGCCCGAGGACCCCGGCCACCAGCAGGAGCGGCCCGGACGGCACCGGGCCGGCTGAGCCGGCTCAGCCGGCGCGCGGGACGATCACCACCGGCCGCCGGGCGCGGCGTACGAGCCGGGCCGAGACCCCGCCGAGCAGCACCCGCCGCGCCGGGCCGTAGCCGCGCGAGCCGCAGAACAGCACGTCGACGTCGTCCAGGTCGGCCAGCGACTCGACCACGTCGCCGACCCGGATCTCCCAGTCGGCCTCGACGCCACCGGCCGACCCGGCCGCCCGGCTCAGCGCCAGCTCGTACGTCTCCCGGGCGGTCTCCAGGAACGCGTGCTCCGCGTCCTGCCCGACCAGGAACGGCATGGTGGCGTCGGCGTTCGCGACGACCGTGTACAGCCGCAGCGGGCTGCCGGTGCGGGCGCCCAGCCGGGCCGCCGCCGCCAGCGCGGCCCGGCCGTCCGGGGTGTCCACATAGGCGACACCGATCCGGCCCAGCGTGCCGGGCGGCGTCTCCATCGCGGCCGGGGCGACCGCGATCGGGCAGACGCTGCCGGCCAGCAGCCGTTCGGCGGTGCTGCCCGCGAAGAGCCGGTGCCGGGTGCCGGACCGGCCCGAGCCCACCACGATCACCTCGGCCGCCAGCTCCTCGGCCAGGTCGTGCAGGCCGTGCGCCGCGGAGGTGGAGGCGACCACCCGGTACGTGATCGCGACGGTGGCGCCGGCGAGGACCCCGCGGGCGCCGTCGAGCACCGCGGCGGCCGCGCGATGCCGGTCGGCCACCCACTCGGCGTCGACCCGGCCCGAGCCGAGCGCGGACGGTGCCGGATGCACCACCGCGACGACCAGCGGCGCCTCCAGCGTCTGCGCCGTCCACTGGCCCAGCAGCAGGGCGTCCTCGCCGGCCTCGGCGCCGTCGACGCCGACGATGACCGGGGCGTTCACCGCGGCTGCTCGGTCGGCGCGTCCGGGGTGCCGTCATCCGCCGCGGCTGCCGCGGCCCGGAGGCGCAATCTGGAGTGGCGGAAGCCGTACAGCGCGTAGATGGCCAGGCCGACGATCAGCCAGACCACGAAGCGGATCCAGGTGCTCAGCGGAAGGTCCGACATCAGATAGATCGCGAAGAGCACGCCGAGGATCGGCAGCACCGGCGACCACGGGACCCGGTACGGCCGGGGCATCTCGGGCCGGGTCCGCCGCAGGATGATCACGCCGATGTTGACGAGGACGAACGCGAACAGCGTGCCGATGTTGACCAGCTTGACGATCGCGGACAGCGGCACCAGAGCCGCCAGGATCGCGATGAGCACGCCGAGGCCGATGGTCAGCCGGGCCGGGGTGCCGTACCGCTGGTTGACCGTGGCCAGCCGCTGCGGGAGCAGGCCGTCGCGGCACATGGCGAAGAAGATGCGGGTCTGGCCGTACAGGATGACCAAGACGACGCTGGTGATCGCCACGACCGCGCCGAGCGACAGGATCGAGGCCGCCCAGCTGATGCCGGCGCCCTGGTCGAGCGCCGCGGCCAGGGGCGCGTCGCTCGATTCGAGCTGCGCCGGGGTGGCGATGCCGATCGCGCCGACCGCGGTCAGCACGTAGAAGATCGTGCAGATGACCAGCGAGCCGATGATCGCCAGCGGCAGGTCCTTGGCCGGGTTGCGGGCCTCCTCGCTGCCGGTGGAGACCGCGTCGAAGCCGATGTAGGCGAAGAAGATGATCGCGGCCGCCGAGGTGACCCCGTCGACCCCGGACGGCGCGAACGGGTGGAAGTTGCCGGTGCCGAAGTTGAAGAACGCCACGACGATGAAGAACAGCAGCACCGTCAGCTTCACCCCGACCATGACCAGGTTGACCCGGGCGCTCTCGGTGACGCCCCGCACCAGCAGGAACGTGATGGCCAGGACGATGAAGACGGCGGGAAGGTTGAAGATGCCCCCGTCCTCCGGGGACTTGGCGATGGCGTCCGGCAGGCTCACCCCGAACGCCGCGTCGAGGAAGGCGTTCAGGTTGCCGCCCCAGCCGACCGCGATCGCGGCGACCGAGACGCCGTACTCGAGGATCAGGTCCCAGCCGATGATCCAGGCCACGATCTCGCCCAGGGTGGCATAGGTGTAGGTGTACGCGCTGCCGGAGACCGGGATGGACGAGGCCAGCTCGGCGTAGGAGAGGGCGGAGAAGGTGCAGGCCACCGCGGCCAGCACGAAGGAGACGATCACCGCCGGGCCGGCCACGGCGGCGCCCTCGCCGATCACCACGAAGATGCCGGTGCCGATGATCGCGCCGACGCCCATCGCCGTGAGTTGGGTGGCACCGACGGCCTTCCTGAGCCCGTGGCCCTCCTCGGTCGTCTCGGAGATCAGCGACCGTACGTCCCGGACGGCGAAGATCCCCGGGCGCTGGCTGGATCCAGTAACCATGCTGAGCCCCATCCTCCACATGCGTCGGCGAGGTGATCGGCGCGATGTGGCTACCTTGCCCGCAGTGGTGGCCGTTGATGCCGGCGCCGGATGATTTTCTCGTGAGACTCTGGGGCGGACGTGCTGTCCGCCCTGGTCACGGAAACACCGGGCAGCCTGCGGAGGCACCGGCGGGCGTTGTACCGTGAGCCGACGGGCAACCGGGTTCGGAGGTCGGGGTACATGGGCGAGGCCGGGATGACCACGCGGCGCCAGGCGGACGGCGCGATCGTGGTCGAGGTCCGAGGCTCTCTCGACGCGGCGACTGTGGACGGGCTCCGCACCACGCTGCTGAAGGTCCTGCAGGCGGAACGGCCGGTCACGATGGTCGTCGATCTGACCTTCGTCACCTTCATGGACTCGATGGGCGTGGGTGCGCTGGTGTCCGGTTACAACACCGCCCGCGACACCGGCACCCGGTTCGTGCTGCGCAACCCGAGCGAGTTCGTGCACCGGCAACTGCGGATCACCGGCCTGGCCGACATGTTCGGTCTGCCGCCCACCTCTCCGCACCCGCAGACATACACCCCGTAGCCCTTTGGGCGACCGGGCCGTTCGCCGGTTATGGTGCCGTCATGGAACCGGCGGTCGGTGCGTGGTGCGCGAGCGCCGAGATCTGCTTCCGACTCCATGATCACGAGCACCGGCTGAAGTCTGTGCGGCTGAGGTCGGCGGCCGCGACCGGCGACTTCGGCTACGACGCCGAGCGGCGCAGCTGGGAGCTGCGGCTGCCCCGGCCGCCCGTGCGGCGCATCGAATACCACCTGGAGCTGGGCCACCCGGACGGATCCAGCGAGACCATCTGCGACCCGGACAACCCGCGCCGCGACGGCGAGGCCTCCGTGCTCACGTGCCCCGACTACCGCGAGCCCGACTGGCTGCACCTGCCGCAGGCGGCCGGCCGGTGGCGCGAGGTCTACCTGCCGCTGCCGGCCGTCCGCGGCGAGATGGTCGCCCGGATCTGGTCGCCGGACATCCGCACGGATCGGGTCCTGGTCGCACACGACGGGCCCGACTTCCACCGGTACGGCGAACTCGGCCGCTACACCGGCGCCATGATCGGTGCGGGGCGGGTGCCGCCTTACCACCTCGTGCTGCTGCCGCCCGGCGAGCGCTTCGAGTGGTATTCGGCCAGTCCGGCGTACGCCCGGGCGCTGGCCTACGACGTGCTGCCGAAGCTCGCCGCCGAGCTCGGCACCGACCGGCCCGTGGTCGGCGCCGGCGCCAGCCTCGGCGCGCTGGCCATGCTGCACGCGCAGCGCCGTCATCCGGCCGGATTCGCCGGGCTGTTCCTGCAGTCGGGCAGCTTCTTCCAGCCGCGCTTCGACCGGCAGGAGTCCGGTTTCCGGCGCTACCTGCGCATCGTCCGGTTCACCGGCCGGGTCCGGCGCGCCGCGACCTTCGACGCACCGGTACCCGTGGCCATCACGTGTGGTGCGGTCGAGGAGAACCTGGCGAACAATCGCGACATGGCCGCGGTACTGGGCCGGCAGGGCTACGACGTCAGGTTCACCGAGGTTCCCGACGCGCACAACTGGACCGGTTGGCGTGACGCCCTCGACCCGGACCTGACCGGGTTGCTGAAGCAGGTGTTCATCTAGCGGGAGGCGCCAATGGCCGACGTCGAGCACACCATCGGACTGCTGCTGGGCACCGAGGACGACTGGCCGCGGGCGTACGAGGCGATGCTGCGCCGGATCGGCGCGGTCACCGACGACCAGGGCCGCACCCACCGCACCCGCAGCGTGCGGGTCACCATCGAGCCGTTCAACCTGCGCGACTCGCCGCGCCACGACCTGGTGATCGACCGGCTCGCCTACTGGTACTACCACCCACGCGAGTGGCTCAAGAAGATCGCGCTGATGGACGACGTGTACCTGCTGAACAGCCCGTTCACCTTCCAGGCCATGGAGAAGCACGCCGCGTACTGCGCGATGATGCGGCTCGGGCTCAAGGTGCCGCAGACCGTGCTGGTGCCGTTCAAGAACCCCCTGGACAACTCCCGCTATGCGTACACGTCGGGGCGGTACAACCAGCCCTTCGACCTCGAGGCGCTGGCCGAGTCCGTCGGCTATCCGATGTACATGAAGCCGTACGACGGCGGCGCCTGGGTCGGCGTCTCCCGGATCCGCAACGTGTCCGAGCTGCACGCGGCCTACGACGCGTCGGGGGAGCGGCTCATGCACCTGCAGGCGGCCGTCGAGGACTACGACGTCTTCGCCCGGTCGCTGACCATCGGCCCCGAGACGATGGTGATGCGGTTCCGCCCCGAACTGCCCATGCACGAGCGCTACGCGGTCGAGCACGACTTCCTCACCCCCGAGACCGGCGACGAGGTGGTGACCATCTCCCGGGTGGTCAACGCCTTCTTCCGGTGGGAGTTCAACAGCTGCGAATCCCTGGTACGCGGCGCCGACGTGCACCCCATCGACTACGCGAACGCCTGCCCCGACGTGGCGGTGACGTCGCTGCACTACTACTTCCCGTGGGCGATGTCGGCGCTGCTGCGCTGGACCATCTACTGCGTGGTCACCGGCCGCCGGCCCCGGCTGGACACCGACACCTCCGCGTACTTCGCGATCGCCGACGACCCGTCGCTGTCGTACTCCGAGAAACTGGCGGGCTACCGCCGGCTCGCCGACGACTACTTCGAGATCGAACGCTACGAGGAGTTCTGCGCCAAGCACCTGCGGCGGGTGGACGAGGTGGTCGCCGCGTGGATCGGCTCGGACGAGTTCCGCGCCCTGCTGCGCGAGACCGTCCGGGCCACGTACCCGCCGCACGAGCACGAACGGTTCCTCGGCCACTTCACCGGGCTGATCGACGCCTGGCTGCGCGATCATGGCTGACCTCGGGCGCGCCGTCGGGTTCGCCGCCGCGCTGTACGGGCGCCGGCTCGACCTGCTCTACCACGGCTACCTGCGCCGCGATCCGATGTCGCTGCTGCACCTGCGGCCCGGCCGCGACAACCCGTACGCGATCTACCGCGGCATGCCCCGCTTCGGGCCCACCCGGCTCGGCAACTGGGCGACGACCAGCCACCGCCTCTGCAGCACGGTGCTGCGGGACCGGCGGTTCGGCGTACGCGTCCCCGGCGCGGCGGGCGCCTCCGACACCTTCGACATGTCGTTCCTCGACCGGGACCCGCCCGACCACACCCGGCTGCGCCGGCTGGCACAGCCCGCGTTCAGCCCGAAACAGATGGCCGGCTATCGGCCGCGGATCGAGCGCACGGTCGACGACCTGCTGGACACGGCGCTCGCGGCGGGTGAGTTCGACCTCGTGCCGGCGCTCGCGGCGCCGCTGCCGATCGGGGTCATCACCGACCTGCTCGGCGTGCCCGACGCCGACGCCGCGCGCTTCGCCCGCTACGGCACCGTCATCGGCGGCGCGCTCGACGGCGTCCGGTCGCCGACGCACGCGGCCCGGCTGCGGGCCGCCGACCGGGCGCTGCGGGAGCTCTTCGAGGAGCTGTTCGCGCTGCGCCGCCGCGCGCCGGCGGACGACCTGATCAGCCGGATCGTGGCCGCCGAGGGCGATCAGATCCAGCCGGCCGAGATGGTCCCGATGTGCATCCTGCTGCTGGTCGCGGGCTTCGAGACGACGGTCAACCTGATCGGCAACGCGATGAACGCGATGTTCGAGCATCCGCAGCAGTGGGCGGCGCTGGTCGCGGACCCGGCCGGCCGCGCGCCGGCCGCGGTCGAGGAGACGCTGCGCTACGACCCGCCGGTGCAGCGCACGGTCCGCTGCGCCCTGCAGGACGTCGACCTGGACGGCCATCCCGTACGCCGGGGCCAGTACGTGGTGACGCTGATCGGCGCCGCGAACCGCGACCCGGAGGCGTTCACCGACCCGGACACGTTCGACATCGCTCGCGCGTCGACGGCCGACCACCTGGCCTTCTCCAGCGGCATCCACTACTGCGTCGGCCAGCCGCTGGCCCGGCTCGAGGCGACGGTCGCCCTGCGGAGGCTGGCGGAACGGATGCCGGACCTGCGCCGGGCCGGCCCGCTGCGGCGCCGCGCGTCCGGGATCGTGCGCGGCCCGATCAGCCTGCCGGTGCGTACCGGAAGGCGGCGCCTGTCCGTGGTCTGACCGCGGCCGGAAGCGTCGGGGGGCGGGCCTAGAGTTCAGGGCGTGCACATCCGGATCGAGGGCAGCGACCTGCCCGGGCACCGCCCCGGCGCGGAGGCCGACGCGCTGCGCCGCGGCAACGTGCACGTCGGCGTCCAGCGCGGTTCCGAGGTGATCGACCGGGTTCCGGCCGGCGCCGCCGGCGCCACCTGGGATCTCGAGGTGACCAGCCGCGAGGTCGACGACCTGCTCGACGTCGGCGGGCCATACGTGCACGGCCGGCCCGGCGCCCGCTTCCTCTATCTGAGCTGGGGCGCGGTCGACGGCGACACGTTCGCGATGTTCCGGCGGGCCAAGCTGCTCTTCGGCGACATCCCCACCGGGGTGCTGCGCGCGGCCCACGACGGCGGGGTGCTGGTCGGCCGGCTCGGCCTCACCGGCGCCGACGGCGGGCCGCGCTGCGCCCGGGTGCGGCCGCCCGACATCGCCTGGCAGCTCACGTGACAGTGGTCGCGCACGGCCTCATCGCCCGCGACGGCACCCTGGCCGTCTGGGCCGAGACCGACCGGACCGGCCCGGCCGGCCCGCCGGCGCGGGGCTCGGCGCCCGAGCACCGTTCCGCCCGCGCCCTGCCCGGCGAGGTCCGGCAGGCGATCCTGCTGCTGCCCTCCACCTCGGCCGGGCCGTTGCCGTCCCCGCAGCTGGGGCTGCCGCCACGCCGCGGCCGGCCCCGGCTGCGCCCCTGGCGGGTGCCCGCCGGCACCGTCGCGTTCGTCACCGACGACCTCGCCGACGAATACGGGGCCCGGGCCGCGCCCTCGCTGGCCTACCTGGCCGAGGTCTGCGCGTTCGCGGCCGACCTCGTCGCGCGCGGCCGGGTGCTGCCCGGCGTGCACCCGGGCGGCCGGCGGCCC
>NZ_JBEZXZ010000110.1:0-28581 GCF_040638275.1 Actinoplanes sp. NPDC026623
GCCGGCGCCACCACCACCGTCAAAACCGTCAACAGCAGGGTGGACATGCTGGCTACCGCGCCGATCCGGCCTGCTCGGGGACCATGCATGGCGACAACCCTTCGAGAGCGGGACGCGGTGGCGGCATACCGCCCGAGGCGTACGACCAAGATAGCGGTGAGGTTTCACGGCATTCAAGTACATGGATCTTATTCACCTCGGTCGGCCGAGGTAGCTGGTGGAGCGCTTCCACAGTCGAGACGCCGTCGCTGGGGGCAGGACTTCCACATTTTCGCCACCGCCACGAGGCCCGGGTGAGGTCCGGTGTTCGCTGATTGACGGAAGTCTGACACAGGACCAATCTGATGGGGTGCGGCGCTCTCGGCCGACGACATACTGATGGTGAGCCGCTCCGGGTCCGCCACAAGACGGCCCTGCGCCCGTGGACAGCAGTCCACTCGGTTCCCGGTTCATCCTCCTCCGGCGGGATGGCACGATGATGCGCATCGCCTTGGTTGCCGACGTACGCCTCTACTGCGAGGGACTCGCAGCGGTCCTCGCAACAGTCGACGGCATCGATGTCGTCGGGCACTGCCGCCGCTGGCAGGAAGCCGTGCCGATGGTGGCCCGTACGCATCCGGATGTCGTTCTGATCGATGCCCCGCCGAGCGAGAAGCGTGCCGCCGTGCGCCACCTGACCGCCGACGGAACCGCAGCCGTCCGGGTCGTCGCGCTCTCCGTGGAGGGTGTGGAGCGGGACCTGATCGAGTGGGCGGAGGCCGGCATCTCGGGCTTCGTCACCCGGGACAACTCCGTCGCGGACCTGATCGGCATCGTCCGGAGCGTGGCCAACCACGAGATGCCGTGTTCGCCGCGGATCGCCGCGATGCTGCTGCATCGGGTGGGTGTGCTGGCCGCCGGCCGGACCGAGCCGGAGTGCCGGCTCACCGCGCGGGAGCGGCAGATCCTCGTGCTGATCGAACGGGGCCTGTCCAACAAGGAAATCGCCCGGCATCTCTCCATCCAGCTGCCGACGGTCAAGAACCACGTGCACAACGTCCTGGAGAAGCTGCGGGTCAGCCGGCGTGAGGACGCGGTGGCGGTGGCTCGCGGGGCGACGGCAGCGGCTCGGGGCCCGCGATGACCGACCAGCTCTTCGCCGCCCTGCGGCGGCTGGACACCCTGCTGGCGGTGGGCGTCGCCCGCGCCGAGGTGGCCTACGGCCCGGCAGCCTCGGGCGATGCGTTCCGGGGTCTGCACATCGACCGGAGTGAGGTGGAGCAGCTGTTGGCCCGTGCGCCGGGTGAGCCGTTCCTCGCCTCGATCGGCGAGCCCGACGACCCGCCCGGAGCTGGGCTCGCAGCCCTCGCCGCCCGGTTCGATCTGACGCCCTTCGACGCCGATGTCGTTGCGATCGCGGTGGCACCGGAGGTGGACCTTCGTTACGAGCGGCTCTACGCGTACCTGCAGGATGACGTGAACCGCCGGCGGCCGACGGTCGATCTGGTGCTGAACATGCTCTGCCGTTCGGCGGCCGACCGGGTGGCCCAGGTGGCCCGCTTCCAGGCCGACGCGCCCCTGCTGCGTAACGGCATCCTCCGGTGGCCGGCCAACGGGGCGCAGCACGAGGCACCGCTGATCGCGCGGTCGCTGCGCCTCGATGAGCAGATCGTCCGATTTTTGATCGGCGGCCGGGGACTGGACAGCAGGTTGGCGCCGTTCTGCGCGTTTGCCGAGCCCTCGGCAGGCGCCGGCCACCCGCCGGTCACCGAGGCGCTCCGCGACGTGGTCGAGCCGCTGGCCGACGCCGCCTCGGCCGGTCGCCCGATGCGCGTCTACCTGCAGGGTCCTCCCGGCCTGGGCCGGCGCAGAGTGGCCGAACAGGTCGCCGCCCGGGCCGGCCGCCCACTGCTCGTCGCCGATCTGGATCGCGTCCCGCCGGGACAGCCGCTGGCCGACCTGCTGCCGGTCCTCTTCCGCCAGGCCTCGCTGGACGGCGCGATCTGCTTCCTGCACGGTGTGGATGCGCTGCTCGCCGGCCGGTCGGACGGGGGCCTTCGATCGCTGGCCCAGCAGATGGTGGCCGGCGGACTCGTCGTCGTCCTCGCCGGATCCGAGCCGTGGCCGGCGCTGTCGCTGACCGGAACGGCCGCCCCGCTCGCCCTGCGGGTGGTGCCCTGCCCGATGCCCACCTTCGTGGAGTCGCGCCAGGTGTGGCAGTCGGAGCTGGACCGGTCCGGGATCGAGGTCGGCGACCCCGGCCTCGACGTGCTGGCCGGCCGGATCCGGCTGACGCCGGAGCAGGTTGCCGAGGCGGCCGCGACGGCGCGTCCGCTGCACCCGGCCGTCGCGGCGGCCGGACTGGACGAGGTCCTGGCGGCGGCTCGCCGGCAGGCCGGGCAGGGACTCGGCGGGCTGGCGGTCAAGCTCGATCCGATTTTCGTCTGGGCGGATCTGGTGCTGGCCGAGGACTCGGTCCGGCAGCTCGGTGAGCTCTGCCGGCGGGTCATCCACCGGCAACAGGTCCTTGAGGAGTGGGGGTTCGGGAGCAGATTCTCCCTCGGACGCGGCGTGTCGGCCCTGTTCGCCGGGCCGCCCGGGACCGGCAAGACGATGGCGGCGGAGATCGTTGCCCGGGAGCTCGGCCTCGACCTGTACCGGATCGACCTGTCCGGCATCGTCAGCAAGTGGATCGGGGAGACCGAGAAGAACCTGGACCGGATCTTCCGGGCCGCCGGTGACGCCAACGCGATCCTGCTGTTCGACGAGGCGGACGCGCTCTTCGGCAAACGTTCCGAGGTGCGCGACTCGCACGACCGCTTCGCCAACGTCGAGGTCTCCTACCTCCTTCAGAAGATGGAGATGTACGAGGGCGTCGCGATCCTGTCCACCAACCGCAGTCAGGATCTCGACGAGGCGTTCCTCCGGCGGCTCGGCTTCGTGGTGCGATTCCCGCCGCCCGACGAGACGGAGCGGCTTCGCATCTGGACGACGGTCTGGCCGCGCGGCGTACCGATGGCACCGGAGGTGGATCTGGACGGCCTGGCGCGGGAGTTGCCGTTCACCGGCGCCGAGATCAAGAACGTGGCGCTCGCCGCGGCGTTTCTCGCGGCCGAGAACGGGGGTGCCGTGACGATGGCCGAGATCCTGCACGCCACCCGGCGCGAGTACGAGAAGGCCGGCAAGGTCTTCGACGGGTTCGGCCCGACCGGGCCGGGAGGTCTCGATGACGGGTCATAGCCGCTCGATGGCACACCAGGACGGCGCGAACCGTTCAGCGATGGTGCCCCCCGGAGCCCGCGCGGCAGGCATCTCTCGCACAGCAGGTGCTCTCCCTGCAGCGGTCCGCCGGGAATGCCGCGGTCAACGAGGCGCTGGAACAGCGGGCCGATCAGGTGGCGGCCGGCGAGGTCGACCGGATGATGGCAGAGGCCAGGTCCGGGAAGATGTCGCCACGACAGTTCCGCAGGAAGCAGGCCGATGTCGAGAAGATCGACAAGCTGCTCGAGCGAACGAACCTGACCCCCGTCGAGCAGAACAGGATCAAGGGTGACTACAACGAATTGCTGACCCGGTCGCGGGAGGTCCGGACCGACGAGGTCCAGTACCGGGCGGAGCCGGCCGGCGGCAAGAAGGCCGTCGCCGTCGAGAGCAAGTCCGACCGCGTCCACCGGATGGACCTGAAAGAGGCGAAGGCCAACGCGCGCAGGTATCGCCAGAAGGCCATCGAGGACGCGCCCAACCGGGCGCACGGCAGGCCGGTGGTGATCAAGTACACCCAGAACCAGGACCCGGAGATCCAGCAGGCGATGGCCGAAGTGTTCTTCTCCGAGGGCAGCCCGGTGACCGAGGTGCATTTCGGAACGACGGTCTACCGCAGGCCCTGAGGGGCCGGTGCACAGGGATCCGGATCCCCCATGGATCCAACCTGAACCCCGAGGGTCCATCCGCTCGCACCGGCGGCCTGTACACAATCGGGTGGCGCCGATTGGGGGCCCCGGTGGAGGAGATCCGAGTTCTGCTGACCGACCTGCCGCGCATGCTGCGCGAGATTCTCCGGAACCTGCTGGCCGCGCAGCCGGAGATGGTGGTCGAGATCGCGGACGAACCGCGCGCCCCCCTCGTGTCGGCGGTGGACCGGACCCGGGCGCATGTCGTGATCCTGGGCCAGGAGGCGCCGGCGATGCCCTCGCGATGCCGGGACCTGCTGGAACGGCGCCCTCGCGTGCAGGTCATGACCGTCTCGGTCGACGGGCGGCGGATCTGCCTGTACGGCCTGCGCCCGTACCGCGAGCCGCTCGGTGAGGTGGAGCCGGAGAAGCTCGTCGACACCATTCGCGGCCTGGTCGTCGCGTCGCGGGCGTGGTGATCCGGTGTGATCCGCGACCTGGATGTCGCCCTGCGCACGCTGCTGCGTGCGCGGATGACCTCGCTGGGCGCCGGCACCCCGGGCGGTGTCGCCGAGAGTCAGGTCGGCTTCGCTCCGCCGGACTCGAACTGGGCGAACGCGGTGACCGGGATGGCGCCACGGCGGGCCATCAACGTCTACCTCGCGGACCTGCGGGAGAACCGGGCCCTGCGGTCGAACGAGCGCCTCGGCACGGCCGGCGGGGCCTCCGTGCCCGCCCCGATGCGGGTCGACTGCCACTATCTCGTCTCGGCTTGGAGTCCGGCGGCGGACCGTTACACCCGGACCCTCGACGAGCACGCGATGCTGGCCGAGGCCCTGCAGGTGCTGGGCGGCTCGCTGGTGCTCGCGGTGGGCGGCCACGATCTGCCGGTCGCGATCGTTCCGCCGGAAGGCTTCGCGAAACTGGCCGAGTTCTGGGGCACCATGGGCCAGTCGCGCCCGTGGAAGCCCGCGATACCTCTCGTGGTGACCGTTCCGGTGGCCGGGGAGCCGACGCTTGCCGGGCCGGCCGTCACCACCGCGTACGCCGAGTTCCGGCCCGACGGCGATCCGGTGGGCGCCGAGACCCGGACGATGATCGCGGGCGTGGTCCGGGACGCCGGGACGAACCCGGCGGTCCCCGTCGCCCGCGCCTGGGTGCAGCTGGCGACGACCACCGGCCGGGCACTGCAGGCGGTGCGGACAGACTCGGCCGGCGAGTTCCGGTTCGCCGACGTCGTCCCCGGCGAGTACCGGGTGTGGGTGCGCGCCGCCGAACACGACGAGCTCGCCGACGTCCCGGTCACGGTGCCGTCCGCGACCGGCCATTACGACCTCGAGTTTCCCTGAGCTCGGCCGCAGGTAGGGAGAGAGCGACATGACGCAGTTCAGCTACCCCGGCGTCTACATCCAGGAGTTCACGCCCGGGCCGCCGATCGAAGGCATCGGTACCAGTACCGTCGCCTTCGTCGGCACCGCGTTGAGCGGACCCCGGACCGCCACCCGCCTGCACAGCTGGGAAGCCTTCCAGGCGACCTTCGGCGGCTTCCTCACCGAGCAGCCCGCAAGCTACCTCGCGCCCGCGGTGTACGGCTTCTTCCTCAACGGCGGAACCGACTGCTTCATCCTGCGCGCCTCCGCGGCGCTGACCTCGTTCGCGCACCTGTTGAGCCGGCGGGCCGGCAGCGCCGAGGCGGTACTGGTGGCCGAGGCCGTCGAGGAGGGTTTCGGCGGCGACGGGGTGACCGTCGAGGTCCGCGACGCCAGCCTGCTCGACGACATGCTCGGTGCCGGCGCGCAGACCCTCCAGGTCCATTTCGCGTCCTCACCGTTGACGGACCCGCTGCCGACCGCGGCGACCGCCGACCGCCGAACGGTGCGGGTCGGCGACAACACGGCCTTCCGGGTCGGTGAGCGGGTCGTGTTCGACGACACCGGGACGGTCACCCCGGCGGGGGTGGTGGCCTCCCGGACGGGAACCAAGACGGTCGTGCTCGCCGCCCAGGTTCCCGGCACGGGCACGTTCGGCGGCGCCACGCTGCGCAGCGCCGACCTCGACGCGGGGCAGCGGGAGATACTCGTCGACCTGCCCGCCGGCTTCCGGCTCGACCGCGCCCTCCCGCGGGGCGCCACGGTGCGGATCGCGGCCACCGGCCTGAACCCCGACATCAGCACCGTCCGGACGACCGGCACCCACACCGGATGGGGCTCGATCACGGTCACACGCGGCCTGTCCCAGCAGTACGTGCTGACCACGCACCGGCCGACCGTCGCGTCGCTCGAGTTCGACCTGATCGTGGCCAAGGACGGCGCGGTGGCGCCGGACGGGACGCCGATCATCGAGGAGTTCCGCACCCTGTCGATGAATCCCGAGCATCCCGCGTACTGGGGTTCCCTGGTCAGATCCCAGTTCCTGACGCTGCGCGAGCCGGACCAGCCGCCGGCCCATCCGGCCGACGACCCGAGACCCCTGCGACCGTCGGTGAATCCCACCGTCCACCTCAGCGGCGGTGCGGACGACGACCGCGCGCAGGCATGGTCGGATCTGGAGAACGATCCCGCGGACGAACTGGCCCGGCTCGACCCGCACGACGAGATCGACCTCGTCTGCATTCCGGGCGCCACGAAGCCGTCCGCCCAGCAGGGCCTCCTTGCCTACTGCGAGCTGAAGAGAGACCGGCTGGCGATCCTGGACGCCACGTTCGGAGCCACCGCCGCCCAGGTCTCGGCGCAGGTCGACGCGGTACGCGGCGATCACCTGGGCTACGCGGCGCTCTACCATCCGTGGATCCTGGCCCGTAATCCGGTGACCAACCAGAACCAGTACTGGCCGCCGTCCGGCCACATCGCCGGCATCTACGCCCGCACGGACGCGCGCAGCGGCGTGCACACGGCTCCGGCGAACGCCACGATCCGGGGCGCGCTCGGGCTGCAGAGTCTGCTCAGCGACGCCGAACAGGGACCGCTCAACCTCACCGGGATCAACGTGCTGCGGGTCTTCCCCGGACAGTCCCAGCCGGTGGTGTGGGGAGCCCGCACCACGGCGACGCAGAACCGGTACTGGCAGTACGTCAACATCCGCCGGCTGTTCCTGTTCGTCGAGAAGTCGATTCAGCAGAACCTCCGGTGGGCCATGTTCCAGCCGAACAACCTGGCCCTCTGGCAGCAGCTCAAGCGGGTCATCGGTGACTTCCTGACCAAGGCGTGGCGCGACGGCGCGCTGTTCGGCGCGACCGCCAAGGACGCCTACTACGTGCGCATCGACGAGGCGCTCAACCCGGAGTCGGAACGGGCGCTCGGCCGTCTCCACATCGAGATCGGGCTGGCGCCCGCCTACCCGGCCGAGTTCATCGTCGTACGGATCGGAATCTGGCAGGGCGGATCAGAAGTCTCCGAAGGCTAGCCGGACAGGAGATAGGCATGGCCACGACGGCCGAGCGGCTCGATCCGCTCACCAGCTTCAACTTCCTCATCCAGATCGACAACATCACCCGCGCGGCGTTCCACGAGTGCAGCGGGTTCAACTCGGCGATCGACCTCATCGAACACCGGGAGGGCGGCGCGCCGAGCCCTCTCAAGCTCCCGGGCATGACCAGGTACGGCAACCTCGTTCTCCGCCGCGGCCTGACCGACGACCGCGAGCTCTACGACTGGCACCTGGCCGCCGTCAACGGCGACATCCAGCGGCGCAGCGGCTCCATCGTGGTCCTCGACCGGCGCGGCGAGGAGAAGGCCCGATGGAACTTCTTCGACGCCTGGCCGCAGCGCTGGGAGGGGCCGGCCCTCAACTCGGAGGGCTCCGAGATCGCGATCGAGACCCTCGAACTCGCGGTGGAACGACTGGAGCGTGCGTGATGACCGGATCGGTGCTGCTGCAGACCGAGCGGGAGTTCGTGCTGCCCCGCGGCTTCGTGGACGACAGCGGGACGCTGCACCGCGATGGCGTGATGCGGATGGCCACCGCGGCCGACGAACTGCTTCCGCTGCGTGAACCGGCGGTCCTGAAGAACCCCGCCTATCTCACCGTCGTGGTGCTCTCGAGGGTGGTGACCCGGCTCGGCGGCTTGGCCCTCATCACACCGAGCACGATCGAGAAGCTGTTCGCCGTCGACGTGGCCTACCTGCAGGACCTCTACAACGAGCTCAACTCGGAGGACGGGGCGCCCGCCCTTTCGGTCGGCTGCCCGCGGTGCGGGCACGACTTCGAGGTGGGCCGGCCGAGCCTGGGGGGATCGTAGGCCATTCCCTCGATCAGCTGTACGAGGAGATGGCCTTCATCGCGTTCCACTTCCACTGGAGTTTGGACGACATCATGGCCCTGGACCACGCGGAGCGGCGGCGCTGGCTGACCACCATCTCCCAGCTGAACCAGCGGCTGAACCAGGAGGCGGTCCATGCCTGAACACCGCTGGGATCTCCTCGTCCCCCGAACCTTGGGCCGCCGGTCCGGCAGGTGGGCCGGACGGTTGGCGCGGCCCTCGACGATCCGGAGCGCGGTGGCCGACGTGGGCGGGCGCCTGACCCGGTGGCGTCCGCGGCTCGGCACCGGGCGGGCCACGTTCGCGTTCCGCTTCGAGCCGACGATCCTGCGCCGCCTCCCCGGCGCGCCCGCGTCGCGGACGGTTCGCCTGGAGCGGCATGTCCACGAGACCCGGCTCCTCTGCGTCCGGCTGCCCGGACCCGCCGGACGGCTGCCCGCGGTGGCGCCGGCCGCCGCGGTCCTCGCGCCGCAGCGCCGCGATCCCACCCTGCCGGCCGCACCTCGGCCGGTGCCGCCTGCCGCACAGACCCGGCTGGTCTGCCGCACCGTGCAGGAGCGGGTGGAGCGCCTGCGACCGGTCATCACCCGTCACATCGTGCAGTCCGGCGCCGCCGGGCCGCGGGCCATCGCGCGGGTGACCGTTCCCCAGCGTTCGCGCCGCCGGCCGGCACCGATGGTGATCCACGCCGAACGCGCCCGGCCGGCCCCGGCCGCGCCGCCGCCCGCCCCCGCCGCCGAGGCCGGACCACCGGCGCAGGTGCCGATCGTGACGCTGTCCCCACCGGTCGCAGGCCCGGCGGCACCGGCAGTAGACCTCGACCTCCTGGTCGCGCAGGTGTTGCGCCGCATCGAGCGCCGCGCACTGGCGCAACGCGAGCGGCTGGGCAGGAGCTGAGATGGCGCTGGAGCACGCCACCCTGACCAACCTGGACACCGGCGAACGCTTCGAGGTCCTGTTCAACCCGAGCGAGTACCGGCTGACCAAGGACAACAATTTCGCCCAGGCGGCCATCCCCGGGCTGGGCTCGCCGCTGCTCCAGTTCGTCAACGGCAACCTCCGCACCTTGGAGATGGAGTTGTTCTTCGACACGTACGAGGAACATCGCCATGCCGGAACGGTCGTCAACCCGGCGCTGAGCGACGTCCGGCGGCTCACCCGCCGGGTGGTGGACCTGATCTCGATCAACCCGCACACCCACGCACCGCCTCTGATCCTTTTCGCCTGGGGCGACCTCACCTTCCGCGGCGTGCTCGCCCGGGTCGACCAGCGGTTCACCGCGTTCCTCGAGTCCGGCGTGCCGGTCCGATCGCAGGTGGCCGTCACGATCCAGGAGTGGACGAACGAGCTCACCGAGGCGAAGGAGGTCAAGCGGCAGACGGCCGACCACAGCGCGGTGCACGAGGTCGGGCAGCGCGAGACGCTGTCCGCGATCGCCGCGGCGGCCTACGACGACCCGCGCAAGTGGCGTCCGATCGCCATCGCCAACGGCCTCGACACGCCACGGCGGCTTCCGGCCGGGCTCGTGCTCGCCCTGCCGCCACTGCCTTATCGGGATCCGGCCACCGGCGAGGTGCACGAATGAGCACCGCGGCGGCACCGACCTACGTGCCCGACTTCGAGCTGTCGCTCGGCGGCCGGCCGGTGCCGGCCGACCTGCGCGCGCGGGTGATGTCGGTCCGGTTCGAGGAGGCGCTGGAAGGCGCGAACCGGGTGGAGGTGGAATTCGCCAACCCCGGCCTGCGCCTGCTGGACCGGCCGCTGTTCGACCTCGACGTTCAGCTCGACCTGTCGCTCGGATACCGCCCGGCCGCCATCCGGCACGTCTTCAAGGGAACCGTCACCGGAGTGGAGCCCACCTTCCCTGCCGGCGCCATGCCCACCGTGCTGATCAGCGCCCACGACGCGACCCGCCGCCTCGCCGAGGGCGCCAAGCAACGCGGTTTCCCCTACTACCTCACCGACTCGGTGATCGCCACCATCATCGCGGCGGAGAACCAGCTGGTCGCGCTGCCCGACGTCGCGTCGTCGCTGATCACCGGCCTCGGGGTGTTCAACGAACGCCCGCGCCTGCAGCACAAGCAGAGCGACTACGAGTTCCTCCACCAGATCGCCGTCGAGTACGGCTTCGACATGTGGGTGGACGGCGACCTTCTCAACTTCCGGCTGCCCCTGCCCGGGCTGCCGGCGCCGGAGATCGAGCTGCGGTGGGGGGAGTCGCTGATCGAGTTCTCGCCGCGGCTGTCCAGCATCGGCCAGATCGCCCGCGTCGGTGCGCAGATCTGGGTCGAGGCACTCAAGACCCAGCTGGCGGTCGAGGTGGGCTGGGACGGCGATCGCATCACCGCCCGGGTACGCCCGGCGGTCTGCGGCGAGCAGTCCGAAACGGTCGAAGCGACGTTGAGCCTGCCCGACCTGCCCGCCGAGAACGCGGTCGACGCGATCCGGTTCGCCGTGGGTGAGCTGCGCCGCCGGGTCAATTCGCGGGTGACCGCCCGCGGCAGCGCACTCGGCGACCCTCGTTTCCGGGTCGGCCGGCTGCTTTCCGTGTCCCGGGTCGGTTCGCGGTTCAGCAGCAGCAACTATCGCCTGACCGGTGTCGCGCACACGGTCGACCGCAACGGCTACCGAACCGGGTTCGAAGCGCGCCAGGAGGTGATCTGATGGCCGGCCTTGACCTGATGGGGCTGCTCCAGGGGACCGTCAATGTGCTCGGCAACGACGCCGACACGTCGAGTCCGCCGGTCGAAGGGGTCACCATCGGCGTGGTCACCGACCTGGACGATCCGCAGGGCCTGGGCCGGGTGAAGGTCCGGCTGCCGTTCTACTCCCATTGCGTCGAGTCGGCCTGGGCACGTATCGCGTCGCCGTGGGCCGGGCAACGCCGCGGAAGCTATCTGCTGCCCGAGGTCGACGACGAGGTGCTCATCGCCTTCCGGCACGGCGATCTGACCTACCCGTACGTCATCGGCACCCTGTGGAACGAGAAGGACCCGCCGCCGGAGCGGAGCCCGGCGCTGCATCGCCGTGAGCTGCGCAGCGGCAAGGGGCACCTGCTGGCCTTCGACGACACCGACGGCCACGAGCGGCTGACCGTGCGGAGCCAGGGCGGACTCGAGGTGACCCTGGACGACGCCACCGGGCAGGTGCGGATCAGCGGACCGGGCTCGCCGGCCCTGCGGATCGTCGTCGACACCAAGAACGCGCGCATCTCGATCATCGCGCCCACCGGCGATCTGTCGCTGGAAGCACCCCAGGGCGAGATCGCCCTGGACGCCCGGTCGATCCGGGTGCAGGCGAGTGCCGGGCTGACCCTGTCCGGGCAGCCGGTCCACATCAACCCGCCGGCACCTGCCCTGCCGTCCATTTCCGAGGGGGTGGCGTGATGCCCGCCGCGGCCCGGATCGGCGACCGGAGCGCGCACGGCGGTGTCCTCGTCCCGCCCCCGCTGGTGAGCGGGGTGTTCATCGAGGGATTGCCGGCCGCGGTCAGCGGCACCCAGCACGTCTGTCCGATCACGCCCTCGCATCCCACCACCACGCCGATCGTCAAGGGCAGCGCCAGCGTCTTCATCGGCGGATATCCGGCCGCCCGGGCGATGGCCGACCCGGCCGGGTGCGGCGCCACCATCGTGGGCGGGGCGACCCGCACGGAGATCGGGGGGTGACCGGGATGTCCGCCGACTTCCTCGGCCGCGGCTGGGGATTCCCGGTCGAGGCGGGACCGGACGGCGACGTCGCCCTGGTGTCGGCAGGGGAGGACGTCCGCCAGGCGGTCCTGATCATCCTGCAGACCGAGCCGGGCGAACGGGTGATGCGGCCCGACTTTGGCTGCGGTCTGCGCGGCATGGTCTTCCAGCCGATCAACACGACCACCCTGGCGCTGGTACGCCACCGGGTCGAGGAGGCGCTGGTCGCGTGGGAGCCGCGAATCGACGTGACCGAGGTGACGGTGTCCGCCGACCAGGCGTCCTCCGGGCGGCTGCTCATCCGCGTCGACTACCGGGTGCGCGCGACGAACGCCTTCTACAACCTGGTGTACCCGTTCTATCTGCAGGAGGGCGCGCCTCCGCCGGAGCTGCGACCGTGAACGCCGCCGTGCGGGTGCTGGCCGAGCTGGAACGCCGGCAGGCCGGCTATCTGCCTTCGGGACGGCGCCTCCCGCCGGACGGCAGCGGCGCCGGCATGCTGACGCTGATCGCCCACCTGGCCGGCCTGGTCGAGGAGGCCCTCGACCAGATTCCCGACAAGTACCTCATCGCGTTTCTCGACGCGATGGGCGCGACACTGCTGCCGCCGTCCCCGGCCCGGGCGCCTCTGGTTTTCGCCCTCGCCGCCCAGGCGCCGGCCGATGTGGCGCTGCCTGCGGAAACCGAGGTGGCCGCGGTCATCGCCCCGGCACTGCCGCTGACGTTCGGGGCCGCCGGAGCGCCGGCGGCGGCCGAGCCGGTCATCTTCGCCACCGAGCGTTCCATCTCGCTGGCCCGCGCCCGGCTCGCGTGCGTCTACAGCATCATCCCGGCCCTTGACGAGTACGCGGACCACAGCGCCGACCTCGGCCGCGGGTTCGCGTTCTTCGACGGCTCCGGCCGGATCCCGCATCATCTCTACCTCGGCCATGACACGCTGTTCGATCTCAAGGAGTCGGCCGACATCAGCCTGCAGGTGGGCGTGAGTCAGCCCCGCGGACCCCGGCAGCAGACCGCCGCGGTCGGGCTGCGCTGGGAGTACCTGACCGCCGCGGGCTGGGCCGCCTTCGAACCGGTCATCGACCAGACGCACGGCCTGACCGTCGACGGCGAGGTGCTGCTCCGCAAGATCTGCGGTGCGGCACTCGCCAAGGGGGTCGTCAACGGGGTGGAGAGTTTCTGGATCCGGGCCCGGGCCGACCGGCCGCTGGCGCTGCCGGGCGGCGCCGGCGACGAACCGCTGCCACGCATCGACCGCTTCCGGGTACGGGTCAGCCTCACCCACAGCGGGCTCCCGCTCGACGCCGCGTTCAACGACGGCCTGCGCCTGGACCCCAGCAAGGACTTCCAGCCGTTCGGTGCCGAGCCGGTGCCCGGCAGCTCGTTCCTGATGGCCTGCGACGACGCCTTCAAACGGGACGGCACGCAGCTCCGGATCGTGATCGAGCCGTCCGAGGACAGCACGGCCGCGATCACTTCCCGGACCCTGACCTGGGAGTACAGCGTCGGCGAGGGGCTCTGGCAGGAGATCTCACTGGGTGCCTCGGAACAGTTCCAGAAGGGCGACGGCAAACCGCGGGAGATCAGGTTCGCCCGGCCGGGCGGGTGGCGCCCGGCCACCATCGGCGGCCGGAGTCACCACTGGCTGCGCGTCCGCCTCGCCACGGGCGACTACGGCCGGACCAGGTTCACGGCCGGCACCCTCAGCACACCGAACCCCCCGTTGCTGGCCCGGATCACCGTCGCGTACGCGTACGCGACCGGCCCGGCCGAGCTCCAGCACGTGGTTGCCCGCAACCTGTTCACCCTCGCCGATCACACCGAGGCGGTGCGCTGGGGCCGCGAGGCGTTCCAGCCCTTCCAGCCTGTTCCCGACCGGGTACCGGCCGCCTATTTCGGGTTCGACGCACCGCTGCCGATCGGCCTGGTCAGCCTGTTCGCCGACGGCGGCGGGCCGGGCGCGGCCGGCTCGTCGCAGCCGGCGTCGCCGTTCGTCTGGGAGTACCGCTCCCCGGAGGGCTGGTCGGAGCTGGCGGTCCTCGACGAGACCGGCGGGATCCGGCAGCCCGGGATGATCCAGTTCGTCGGCCAGCCCGATCCCGTTGCCGACGCCGGACCAGGCAGCGCCCTCTACTGGATACGGGCCCGGCTGAAGGCCGCCACCGCGACGCCCGAAACCCTGCCCCTGGCGGGGCTGTACCCGAACGCGGTGTGGGCGACTCACCGCGGCGCGGTACGCCGCGAGATCGCCGGTCGCTCCGACGGCTCGGCCGGCTTGACGCTGACGCTTCAGCACCCGCCGGTGCTCCCCGGCCAGACGATCGAGGTGCAGGAGTGGCAGGGCACCGGCCGGGAGTGGGAAAGCCTGTTCCGGGACGTGCCGGACGGGCGGCTCCGGCTCGACCGGGACGGTGGCGGCCGGGTCGTCGGCGTGTGGGTGCAGTGGCAGGAGCGGGCGCATCTGTACAGCTCCGATCGACACGACCGGCATTACACCCTGGAGCGCACCGGCGGACTGGTGCGATTCGGCGACGGCCGATCCGGCATGTCGCCGCCGCCCGGCGCGACGATCTCGGCAAGTTACCGGTTCGGCGGCGGGCCCCGGGGCAATGTCGGACCGGGCGTGCTCACCCAGCTGCACAGCCCCGTCCCGTACCTGCAGACCGTCACGAACCCGGTGGCCGCCGACGGTGGCGCGGCCGCGGAACAGGCCACGACCGTATCGGCGGCGTTGCGCCACCCGCTGCCCACCGGCGACGCGCCCCGGCCCGGGGCGGGCATCTGGGCGCGCGGGCCACAGCTGTTGCGCCACCGCGGGCGGGCGGTCAGCGCCGCGGACTACGAGTGGATCGCCCGCGACGCGTCCTCGGAGGTGGCGATCGCCCGCTGCTCGGCCGCGTCCGGACCGGCCGGGGACGGTATGCCCGGATGGGTCACGGTCGCGATCGTTCCATGGACGGACCAGCCGCAGCCGCAGCCAGGCCCGGAACTGCTCCGGCGGGTCCACGACCGGCTCTCGCGGCGAGCACCGGCCGCCGTGGCCGGGCGCATCCGGGTCGCCGGACCGCAGTACCAGCCGGTTTCGGTGATCGCCGAAGTGGTCGTCCGGGACACCCCGGGCGCGGCCGAGATCGAGGAGGGGCTGCGGCGCGCACTGGTCGCGTTCCTGCACCCGCTGACCGGGGGCCTGGACCGGGCCGGCTGGGGGTTCGGCGAGCCGGTTCGGCTGTCCACCGTCGCCGCGGTGGTCGAGGGCGCGGCAGGGGTCGACTTCGCGACCGTGCTGCAGCTGTCGACCGGCGGCGCCGTGCACGGCGAAAGTGTGCCGATCCCCGCCGACCGGCTCCCGGTCAGCGGCCGTCACCTGCTCAAACTGCGCCTGGGGGGATGACGACATGCCGCTGCCCGTCCCGGCGCTGGACTCCCGTACGTGGCCGGAGCTGATCACCGAGGTGCGGGCGTTGCTGCCGCGGCTGGCCCCGGGCTGGACCGACCACAACGCCCACGACCCGGGCATCACCCTGCTCGAACTGTTCAGCTGGCTGACCGAGATGCAGCTGTTCCAACTCGACCGCCTGCCGCCGGCGACACTCCGCTCGTTCCTGCGCCTGGTCGGTGTCGAACCCCGCCCGGCCGGCATTGCCACCACGACGGTCGCGATCCGTCAGGCGCCGGCCGCCGCCGCGGTCATCCTGCCGCCGGGCTTCCAGGTATCCGACGCGGGACGGACCACGATCTTCGAGAGCCCGTCCGCCCTGACGGTGTCACCGGCCTGGCTGGAGATCGGCGACGAGGAAGGCACGACCCGCGGCCGGATCGAGGTGGCGGAGGGTGACCGCCGGACGGACGTCACCGCCGACAACGGTTCGAACGCGCGGGTCATCCGCCCGTTCGGCCCGCGGCCACAACCCGGCAACGCCCTCCGGCTGGGCTTCGCCGAGCTGCCCGCCGAGCCCGGTGCCCGGCTGAGCCTGTACGCCTGGACCGCGACCTGGGCCGGCGACGAGCACCGGGCCGCCGCGCTGCGCCTGGAGAACGAGCGGCTCGCGGGCCGGTGCGGCCGCCAGGCGGACGATGCCTGGACGCGGCACTACCGGGCGCGCCTGGTGTGGGAGTACCAGTCCGCCGGCGGATGGCAACCGATGCGGGTGGTGACAGACGAGACGCGGGCACTGACCCTGACCGGACGCGTGGTGCTCGTCGCGCCGTCGGTCCACCGTAGGGACCCGGCGGACGGCCGCTTCTGGATCCGGTGCCGGCTCGCGTCGGGCGGATACGAATGCCCGCCCCGCCTGCGCATGCTGGCGCTCAACGCCGTCCCGGTCCGCCACGCCGCCACCGTGCCCGGACCGGAGCAGCTCGGCTCGAGCCGGGGCACCGCGGCGCAGTCCTTCCGGCTGGCATCGGGTCCGGTGGTGGCCGGCAGCAGCCGCATCCGGGTGGTCACCGATGGCGTGGGGGACGACTGGCAAGAGGTCGCCGAGTGGGACCGCACCGGACCGGACGACCGTCACTACCGTCTCGATCCCCGCCAGGCCACCGCCCATTTCGGTAACGGCCGGCAGGGCCGGGTTCCGCCCGCCGGCGCCCGGGTCGAGGCGCGCGGTTACCGGATCGGAGGCGGCACCGACGGCAACGTGCCGGCCGGTCGGCTGACCCGGCTCGCCGGCGCCGGCGCGCTGCTGCGGGTCCTGCAACCGTTCGACGCCACCGCCGGTGCGGCCGCCGAAACCCTGGGCGAGGCGCACGGGCGCGCGCTGGACCTGCTGGCGTCCCCCTCCCGCGGCATCACCAGCGCCGACCTCGAGGCTCTCGCCGGTGAGACCCCGGGGGTGCCGGTGGGGCGGGCGCACGCTGTCCCCGGCCACCACCCCGCGTACGGATGCCTGGACGCGGCCGGCGTGGTCACCGTCGTCGTGCTGCCCGAGTGCGGCGACCCGCCGCAACCGAGCCGCCAGTTCCTCGACGCGGTACGCCGCTACCTCGAACCGCGGCGTCCCCTGGCGACCGAACTGCTCGTGACGGGTCCGTCCTATGTGCCGGTGACCGTCACGGCCACCCTGCACGTCGGCGCCGGGGCACCGCCGGACATGGCCCTGCGCGCGGAGGAGGACCTGGCCGCCTTCTTCCACCCCCTGACCGGCGGCGCCGACGGAGAGGGCTGGCCGTTCGGCCGGGACGTGCTCGAGACCGAGGTGATGGCGCGACTCAACATGCTGCCCGGGGTGCGCTTCGTCGACGGGCTGGGCCTGACCGGACCCGGCGACGCACGACCCCGGTGCGGGAATCTGCCGCTCTGCCCGACGGAGCTGGTCGCCTCCCGGCCGCACCGCATCACCGTCAAGGAGGGACAGCGATGAACCAGGTCGAGCGCCTGCACTACTACAACGGCCGGCGGCTTACCGCTGCGGATTTCGCCGTGGAGCAGCAGTACCACCTGGCGATGCGGCGCCTGCTGAACCACGGCCTGTTCACGCCGGGCGTGGTCAACGGCCTGGAGGTGTCCAAGGTGGATGCCACCCACGTGCGGGTCGCCCCGGGACTCGCCCTCGATCCCGCGGGGCGGGAGCTGGTGGTGCCGCTCGGACCGGACGAGCAGCGGACCGTCGTGGTGCCGGCCCAGCGGCCGACGAGGAGGGCCGGCGGATACTTCCTCGTGCTCCGGTACGCCGAGGAGCGGATCCCGGCCACCGAGGACGCCTGCGCGAGCCCGGCCACCCCGCAGGCCGCCCGCATCCGGGAGGTCGCCGAGCTGCTCTGGACCGAGGACTTCCCCGCACCCGGCCTGTGTGACCCGAACCGGTCGTCGATCGACTGCGCGGTCGTCCTCGCCCTGGTCACCACCACGGCAACCTGCGAGATCGACGACATCGTGATCGGTGTGCGGCAGTACGCGCGCCCCACGCACGTCAGTCAGGTGTCGGCGTTCGCCGTCGAGGGCGAGAAGGACATCGACCGGGACAACCCCAAGGTCCTGCATTTCCAGATCCGGGGAGGCTCGCCGAACTCCGTGGTGCTTCAGCTGTGGGGAGACCGCTTCTCCACCCTGCACTACACGGAGCTTGCCCAGCACGCCCACGCGCTCTCGGCCATCGCCGTCGGAGGCACCTCGGTGCCGTTGCTCAGCCACCAGCACGACCAGGCCCACACGCATTCGATTCCGAGAACCGCGGACGACGGTGTCCATCGCCACTCCATCCTGGTCCGCCCGTCGCTCGAGCACATTGCGACCGAAGGGCCGCCGCTGATTCCCATTCCGCCGCTTCCGGCAAGCCTTCGATACGTGGAGATGAACGGGTTCCGGCTCCCGTCCGATCCCGCCCGGCCGTTCGTGCAGGACAGCGACGGTCATGGCCACAATTCCGGCGGCCCCACCGGCGCCGCTACGCCGGCCACGAGCGGGACACCGACCTCGGTCGCCGCCGCGCCGCTGCATTCGCACACCTTCGCGGCCACCGTCGATGCCTCCGGCACCCAGCAAACCCGCAACGGTCCGCCGTACGGCTTCCTGAACAAGCTTCAGGTGAACTTCGACGGTCAGGACATCACCGCCGAGGTCGTGGCCAAGCTGCCGAACAGTTGGGGCGGACTCCTCGGCAACGGCGACGCCGCGCACGGTCTGAACGACGCCCGCGGTACCGACCTGCTCGATCTCATCGAGATCGTCAATGCCGCCGGCCTCGTCATCGACACCGGGCCGCACACCCTGACGTTCTCGGTCGCCGCCGGCGGCGGGAAAATCCTCTACAACCTCTACGTCGAATGATGACCGGCGAACGGGACACCCTCCACGCCCTGCTGTCGGCCGGGGGCTGGGACGTGTGCCGCCTGGACGGCCTCGACGTGCGCCCCGACGGCCGCGTCGAACTGGCTGCGGTTCCGGCGCTCGTACCCCCGTCGTTGAACGATCCGGCAGCGGCCGGAGCATCCGGCCTGGCCCTCGACGCGCGCTGCGGCCTCTATCTCAGCGACGCCGACGGGCGCCGGGTCATCCGCCTGGCCCTCGACCGCGGCGACCGGCTCGTCCTCTCCGGCGACGGCCGGCCGGGACCGCCGATCCTCGTCGCGCCGGCCGGGCTCTGCATCGGCCCGCACGGCTGGCTCTTCGTCGCCGATCCCGGGCGCGGCGCGGTGCTCGTGCTGCACGCGGAACAGCTGAGTCTGCGCGACGAGTGGCGTGCCGGGCTGGTCCGGCCGGTCGGGGTCGCGGCCGATCGGCAGTTCGGGCTCTACGTCCTGGATGCCGCGGCCGGCCGCGTGCTGCGCCTCGATGCGACGGGCGAGCCGGACGCGGCGTTCGCCGGCCGGATGATGCCGCCCACCGGCCCGGTGCGGCCCACGGCCATCGCGTCGGACGACGACGGCCGGCTCTATGTCGGCGACGCCGGCAGCGAGTCGGTGCTCGTCTACGGCCCGGACGGCGCCCCGGCGGGGCCGGCGCTCGCCGAAGGCGCTATACCGCAGGCGCTCGCGGTGGCGGGGGACCGCCTGTATGTCGGCGACCGGTCGAGCGGCCGGATTCAGCTGTTCGCCATCGGCGACGGCCGCGCGCTCGGCGAGGTCGCCGGCTTCCGCGGCCCGATCTCCGCGTTGGCCGCCGACCGTGGCGGCCGCCTCTACCTCAAGCCCGGCGGCGACCAGGCGTACCGGGTCGCCGAGCCGGGTGCGGGCCGGATCGGCCGCGGCACGGTGGAGGCGGGCCCGCTCGACGCGGGTGAGGAGGGCCGGTGGTCGAGGGTCGCGGTCGAGGCGGAAACCCCGGCCGACACCGGCGTCCTGGTCGAGACCGCCTCCGCCGCCGACGCCGCGGCACCGCCCCGCTGGCGGGTCGCCGCCGCCCCGGATCTGTTGCTCGACGGCGAACGATTCCTGTGGATCCGTCTCACCCTGCAACGGCTGGGGCCCGAAACGGGCGGCATCACCACACCTTCCCTGATCGAGGCGCGGGCGGAGAGCGGGGGAGAGACGTACCTCGACTACCTTCCGCTGGTCTACGCGCGTGACGGCGGCGACTTCCTGCGCCGCCTGCTCGCCCTGGCGCAGTCCGACCTGGGCGACCGGGAGGCGGCCATCGAGCAGCTGTTCCGCAGTGCCGACCCGCAGACCGCCCCGGCCGGGACCCTTGCGACGCTGGCGTCCTGGCAGGCATTCGAGCTGCCGTCCGGCGCGGGCGACGCCGAGCGGCGCAGGCTGCTCGCCGAGCTGCCGGAGCTGTACCGGATACGCGGCACGCCGCACGGTGTCGCCCGGTTCATCGAAATTCACACCGGGGTGCGACCGCTTCTGGTCGAGAGCTTCCGTTCCAGGCGGGCCTGGATGCTGGACGGCGGCTCGTCCGGACTGGGCTTCGACAGCGCGCTGCCGGCCTCGGCGCCCGACGGCCTGGTGGTGGGCTCGAGCGTGGTCGGCGCCGGCGGGCCGCAGGATCCGGACGGCTTCGCCCGGTCGGTCTTCGACGACACCGCACACCGGTTCACGGTCGGCGTGCCCGTCGGCTCGCTGAGCCCGGCGGAGCGCCGGCGGGTCGGCGAGATTCTGGACGCGGAGAAGCCCGCGCACACGCAATACCACCTGTGCTTCTGGCAACCGCGGTTCCGCGTCGGCGTGCAGGCCCATGTCGGGGTGGACACGATCGTGGCCGGGCCGCCCGCAGGCCTGGTGCTCGATGACGATGCCCGGCTGGACCGCAATGCCTGGACCGCGGGCGAACCGACCGGCGCGGTCGGGTCCGTCGGGCGCCTGGCACACCTCGGTGTGGACACCGTGGTCGGCTGACCATGAGCGAGAAAGGACGCGGCCGATGAGCTCGACGGACTGGGACGGCAGGCGCATGACCGACCTGCGACCGCCCCGCCGCAACCGCTACTTCTACGGGCAACTGATGGACGTGCGCCGCTTCTCGATGGAGCAGCAGTACGCCCTCGCCGAACAACGTCAGCTGAACCGGCTCGTACTCGGCCCGGGGGTGGTGTGCGGCCTGGGCGTGTCGGCGATCCAGGCCGGATCGGAGCGCGGACTTCGGGTACGGGCCGGGGTGGCGACCGACGGGTGGGGACGGCGGATCGTGGTGCCCGACGACCACGATCTGATCCCGCTCGGACTCAGCCGCGAGCACGGTGTCGGCTCGGGGGAGGACGGCGCCGCATTGCCGAGGAATCTCGTCGTGCGCCTGTGTTACCGGGAGTGTCAGGCCGAGTTCGGGCCCGCGTTCGTCCCCGATCCGGTCTGCGACGGCCTGCAGCGGTGCGAGGCGGGCACCTGGATCGAAACGTACGACCTCGACGTACGCGAAGGCACGGCCGACGATGTCACGCACCCCTGCGATGCCGAGATCAAGGACCTGCTCCACCGAGGCCGTCTCCACGAGGCGCTCTGCGCACTCACCGCCGCCTGCGCCACCGCGCCGGACGACCCCTGCCTGGTGCTCGCCCGGGTGACCGTCGAGGACGACGGCTCGCTCACCGTCATCGACTGCGCACCACGCCAGGTCGTGCCGACCAACCAGGCGTTGCTGCGCCTGATCGCCTGCCTCGCCGAGCGCATCGAGGAGTGCTGCGGCACGCCGCCGCCCACCGGCGAGTTCCTGGCCGTCGAGGCCGTCGCGCTGTGTTCGGTCACCCAGCCGCTGGTCAGCTGGTCGACGCCGAGCGCCGTGCCGACGGTCGGCCGCGGCCGGGAGGCGAACGCGTTCGAGGTCCGGTTCATCAAGGCGACCGCCGACCAGGCGACCGCCGTCCCGGGCAAGACCGTCCTCGCCCGGCACAACGGCACCCCGCTCGGCGGCGGAACGATCACCTGGCCGGCGGCCAACCGCATGCGCTTCTCGGTCGAGCCGAACCTCTTCGAACCCGGCGAGTACGAGATCGAGCTGCGCGGCGACCACCCCGCCGTGATGTCGCTCGCAGGCCCGGCCGGGCAGCCGCCGCATGCCCTCGACGGCGACCCGGCGGGACCGACCTGGCCGAGCGGCGACGGGATTTCCGGCGGAAACCTCGTGTGCAGATTCGTCGTCACCGACTGACCCGCAACCCGCCAGGAGGATCCGCGATGACCACCGTCAACCACGACATGGGCGAGACATTCGAGCGGCTGCGGTTCTATCCCCGGCAGCTGATCAGTGCCGACGACCTCAACGACGAGCAGGAGTACCACCGGCAGAAGCTGCGCGAGCACAATCGCCTGCTGCACGGCTGGGGCGTTGTGTGTGGCTGCGACGTGCAGGCCGCACCGACCGGGGCGAAACCGTGGCAGGTGCGGATCTGCGCCGGGTATCTGTTGACGCCGCAGGGGGACGCGGTGTCGATCCGGGCGGAGGTGCTGTTCGACCTGGCCGACTGCTTCCTGCAGAGCAAGGATCCGTGCGCCTTCGCGAGGCCGTGTCCGCCGGTGACCCGCCGAACCCTCGAGCAGAACACCGTCTACCTCGCCGTTCGTTTCGTCGAGTGTCAGAGCCGGCCGGTGCGGACGGCGCCCGCCGGCTGCTCCTGCGACGAGGACGGCTGCGAATACTCCCGCATTCGTGATGCGTACGAGTTCTGCTGCCTCGCCGAGCTGCCCGAGACCCACAAGCAGCCGGCGCCCGACTGCGGCACCCTGCTGACACATCCCCGGCTCGTACCGTGCCCGGGTTGTCCCCAGGACCCGTGGGTCGTCTTGGCGACGATCGAGCTGCCCGAGTCGCCCCGCACGGCGATCGAGCAGGTGGATCCGCTCCAGAACCGGCGTCAGCTGTACGGCACGGCGCTGCTCCAGGACATGATTCAGTGCCTCGACGGCCGCTAGCCACGGGCCGGCGCGGGGATCGGGAGCGGAGATGACGACACCGGGCCACGACCGGGCACAGCAGCAGGATCAGGCCGCGCTCCAGGACCATGCCTGGCGGCAGGCGGGTGCCGGACCGGCCCGGATAGAGGGCCCGGACGAGCGGCCGCCGTCCTCCGCGGCCCTCGAACGCCTGCAGGCGACCGTCGGCAACCACGAGGTCAACCGGCTGCTGCGCGAGGACGGCGGTCATCAGCTGGACGACGATGTCCGCCGCCGGATGGAGGAGCGTGCCGGCGCGGACTTCCGCGACGTGCGAATCCACGACGATCCGTCGTCGGCCGAGCGCGTTCGGGCGGCGGGTGCGGTGGCCTTCACCGTTGGATCCGACATCTATTTCGCGTCCGGCCACTTCCGTCCGGACACGCCACGCGGCCGGCGCCTGCTTGCCCACGAACTGACTCACGTCATGCAGCAGACCGCGGAGATCGGGACCGGGGATGCGAACGCCGACGCCGAACGTCAGGCGGAGGCGGCCGGGGTGCACGCCTCGCCGGGCGCGGCCGGGTTGACCGCCGGACCGGCCGGCGTTCCGCAGCTGGCGGAGGAGCCGCCCGCCGAGCCGGATGCTCGCCCGCGGGTCGCCCCCGCCGTCACGGCGGATCTCGCCGAGCGGATGAATGAGATCTTCAAACGGGTGAGCCTCAAGACCCGGGAGAGCCTGCGTCGGAAGACGCTCGTCATCGGCCAGATCATCGACGATGAAGGCACGCCTCGGCTGGTCTACACGTGCAACGACGACTGGAACAACAAGCAACTCGAGAGCGTGGCCGGCGAGCTCGGGATCGTGCGCTGGAGCGGGCTGCGGGAACGCACCCGCGACGGCAGGCGCGGTGCGCACTGGCACGGCGAGCAGATCATGACGGGGATCGCTGCCGAGAACGGGTACCAGGTGACGTCCATGGCGGTCTCCCGAGAGGCCTGCGATGACTGCCTCGCTGAAACCCGTCAGAGCGCGGACTGGGACATCCAGGTGGTGGAGGTCGTGCCGCCGGGGCGGCGAAACGATCGCAAGGCCAAGGGCGGCTCCTCCGGGGGCAGCTCGCCCGCACGGGCAGGCTCGGTACCGAGCGCCGATCCGCAACGGTCGCAACCGTCGCGAAGGCGTGCCGCACCGGTTCCGTCGACCGATCAGGGGGCCGAGCGGGCGCCGACGGCACCCGCTGAGCCCGCACCGGCGTTCGACGAGACCAGGCCGATACCGGTCGTCGACAGGCCGATAGCCGACAAGGCCGTGAATTCGGCGGCGGGCGGATCGGGCGGCCCGGCCGTCCGGCCCGACCGCTCGATCCCGCCCCCGCCTCAGGAGGTTTCGTCGTCGCGCCCGTCACCCGCGGGCGGAGGTGGGCGCGAGACGACGGAGACCATTCCGGATCGTCCCGCGCCCAGCATGTCCGCGCCCGCGCCCTCGCGGGGTGCCGCGGTGGCCGGTGCCCTCGGCGAGGGGGCAGCGATCGCCCTGCCGCTCGTGATCAACGCCGTGTCGGCGTGGGGCGCGTCGCGAGAGGCAGAGGAGACTCTGCGGAGCCGGGCGGGCGAGATCGACGCGCTGCGTACGCCGGCCGCGGGCGTGCTCATCGTCATCAACTTCCGGGAAACCTGGGCGCCGGACCCCGGAACCGGTATCCGGCCGACCACGTTCGAATCGCTCTATCCGGTCGGCGGGTTCTCGGATCTGGATCAAGCCCGCAAGGCGGTGGAGGGACGGCCCAGCATGTGGTGGGGCGGCAACCCGTTGTCAACGCCTCGGCAGACCTTTGTCTGGATTCCCCCGAGCACCGCTGAGCCCACCATCGCGCCGCTCCGGTGACCGGGGCGATCGATACGACCGCGGGCCACCCCGATCGGGCGGACCCCAGGTGCTCGCATCGACCGCCGGCCGTGTCGACGATCAGCCGCACCGCCAGGGGTGCGACCGCAAGGTTCACCCGGAGACCGGGCGTCTGAGCGACGCCCGGTCCCGTCCCGTCAGGGCAGGAAGTAGTTCGGGTTGGGCAGCTTGAAGGTCCGGTCGGCGTGGCCGCCCTTCAGGTCGCTGTACTGGTCGCCGAAGTTCGCGACGATGTTGTAGCCGAGCGACTCGATGTGCGCGCGGGTCGCCGACTTGTAGTGGATGGTGGTGCACTTGCCGCCCGGGTCGTCCGCGCACGCGGTCTTGAGATAGTCCGGGTAGGCGGTCACGTCCGGCTTGGTGAACAGGCCGTCCTCGCCGTTGCCCAGCGTCGTCGGCTTGGGGAATCCGGCGTCAACCCCGACCCCGTCCGCGGTGAGGTTGCCCAGGGTGGCCTCCTCCTGGGCGGTTCCGCGGCCGGTCAGGTAGAAGACCGCGTAACCCTCGCGTTCGGCCCTGGTCGCCATCCGCACCATTCCGGGTACGGCCGGGAACTGCTGGCCGAGCACGTAGGCCGCGTTCGTGGTCGGGTTGAACGCCCAGTTGCTGGCGATCTCGTAGTTCCAGGTGGCCAGCGAGGTGTCGTCGACGTCCAGCAGGATCGCCTTGGTCGCCTTTCCCCGGTACCGCAGGTGGTCGAGGTATCGGGTGCCGGCGGCGGCGACGTGGCTCGCCTCCTTGGCGTAGTTGCCGTCCGCGGCGAACTGGCCGGTGCCGAGCGGGTCGCCGTAATAGTTGCGGAGCTGCTGGCGCAGGACGTCGATGTTGGTGACGTCCCTTTCCGAGTGCGGGGTGCTGGTGATGATCGCCGGCTGGGCGGTGACGGTGGACGCGGCGTATCCGATGCCGGCGCCGCCGAGGGCCGTGACCGACAGCGCCGCGATCGCGGTGACGCCGAGCCGCCGAGAGAACTTCAGAGACACGTTGCCTCCCGATAGTCGTGAATGATGCTCTCAGGCGGAACCTAGACCCAACCCGTCACGAACGCGCGGTCGGTACCGGTTGGCGCTGATGCCGGAGCCCGGAACGGGCAGGCGGCAGATCACCCGGGTGCCGGCCGGCGCGTACGGGGTGATCGCGGCGGTGCCGCCGAGCTCGGCGCAGCGCTCCCTGATGCTGGTCAGGCCCATGCCGGGGCGGTAGTCCGGCGGCAGGCCGCGGCCGTTGTCGCGTACCTCGACGTGGATGTCACCGTCCCACCAGATTCGGACGTCGCAGACGGACGCTCCCGCGTGGCGTACGACGTTGGTGAGGGCCTCGGAGACGATCCGGTAGGCGGCGACCTCGACCGCCGCGGGCAGGCGGTCGGCGCCGAGGGTGCAGTCCAGGTTCGTGCGCACGCCGCCGCCCAGGCCGGCCACCATTTCGCGGACCGCGGCGTCCAGCCCGAGGTGGTCCAGGATGATCGGGCGCAGCCCGTCGACCAGCCGGCGGAGGTCTTGGATGACCGAGCGGTGGATCTCGGCGAGCTCGGCGAGGATGCGGGCGGCCGCGCCGGGGTCGGTGCGGAGCAGGGAGCGGCTCAGTTCGAGGCGCATCGACGCGGAGGCGATGGTGGGGCCGAGACCGTCGTGGATCTCGCGGCGCATGCGGCGGCGCTCCTCCTCGAGCATGGTCACCCTGCCCTCCAGGGAGCGCTGCAGCCGTGCCGCGAGCAGCAGGCTGTGCGCGGTGGCGCCGACCTGCTGGGCGAGGCCTTCCAGCAGGCGGCGGTCGGAGGTTCCGAACGGCTCGCGGTCCGGCCCGGGGTCGAGTATGAGGCGGCCGATCCGCTCGCCGTCGTGGACGAGGTCGATGGAGGTCGGCGTCGGCCCGGGGCGGCCGTGTCCGCTGGAGACCAGGTCCAGGCCGGGCATCTCGACCGCGGCGTGTGAGAGCCGCAGGGTGCGTACCAGGGTCTCGACGAGCTGGTTGAGCACCACCTCGGCGGATTGCGCCGACCCGAGCCGTTGCCCCAGCTGTCGCAGCACCTCGTACGGATCCTCGCGCTCGCCGTAGACGAGCCGGCTGGCCACCCGGCGCAACGCGGTGTGCGCCGCCGAGAACGACAGCGCCATCACGAGGGCGATGAGCACGGGTACGGGGTGCAGCCGGGTGTCGAGGCCCGCGCTGATCGCGGCGGCCGCTGCCAGGTAGGCGAGGATGAGTCCGGCGGTCACCAGCCCGTATATCAGCGAGCGGCGCAGGATGATCTGGATGTCCCACAGCCGGTAGCGCAGGATCGTGGCGGCCTGCAGCAGCTGCACCGGGACGAACATGAGGGTGAAGTAGTCCCAGCTGATCAGCGGGCTGCCGGCGACGAGCTCGGGGATGCGGCCGAGCAGCAGATAGCTGATGGCGATCGCCGCCACGCCGTAGCTGATGAGTCGCATCCGGTGCCGCTCGACCGGGTCGCGGGCGAGCCGGTAGCTCACCACGAGCGCCGCCAGCACCAGCACGGGGTAGAACGCGGCGGCCGGCACCGACACCGAGACGAGCAGCCAGGAGCGCCGCAGGCCGGCCGATCCGGGCAGCAGCACCGCGACGGCGCCGGCGTAGGCGAGGAACGGCACGGCGAAGCCGGACACGACCAGCCACGGCCGCCGGCGCAGCACGGGCCACGGCCGGGGGAACGAGGCGGCGAACAGCAGCATGAACGCCCACACCAGGCAGTTCGCCACCTCCGCGACGGTGGTGACCCACAGCCGCCCGGTCGCGACGTCGATGACTTGGGTTCCGTACCAGATCGACGAGGCGTAGCCGACGAACTGCAGCACGCCGAGGCTGTACAGCGCGATCGCCGCCGGGTCGCGGGGCCGTCGCGCGATGAGCAGCGACCCGAGCAGCATCGCCATGGCGACGTAGGGCAGGCTGGCGGCATGCCGCCCGACGAGCGTCCAGAATGGATAGCCGGTCAGCGTCACCGGTACGCGGATCCGCGACCCGCCGCGTGTCACGTCGTAGACGACCTCGTCGCCGATGCGGGGTGCCTGCCCGTCGGGCGCGGCGGTGGTCAGGGGGCGGCCGTCGACGGCGGTGACGAGGTCGCCGGCGCGCAGTGGCTGGTCCGCGCCGACGGCTTCCCCGACCACGACGGCGCCCGGCTGCCAGGCGTGTGATGCGGTGGAGACCACGCTGCCGTCGGACGGGTGTCCGGCCCGCGCCGCCCAGAGCCAGCCCAGCGCGAGCAGGCAGCCTGCGAGCGCGGCGACCATCCGTACGACCCGGGCGCGCTCGGCGTGCGGGCCGGTGGGTGGGGTGTCGGTGTCGGCCATCGCTCCTCCAGGAGGTCATCGGGCCGGGATGGTTCAGAGTCGGGGCGGTATGCCAACATCGTTGGGGCAGCGCCACTTACGCACGCCTGGAGGACTCGTGAGCGAGACCGGCCCGGACGAACGCCTCCTACGCGTATTGATCGCCGACGATCACCCCATCTTTCTCGCCGGGATGAAGCTGACCCTGGACAGCTACCCGGGTCTGCGGTGCGTCGCGGCGGTGTCCACGGGCGCGCAGTCCGTTCAGGTCGCGCTCGCCGAGCGTCCGGATGTCGCCGTTCTGGACATCAACATGCCTGATCTGTCCGGTGTGGTGGCGGCCCGGGCGATCGCCGCGGACGCGCCCGGCGTCGGTCTGCTGATGCTGACCATGCTCGGCGACGACGAGTCGGTGTTTGCGGCGTTGCGGGCGGGCGCCCGCGGTTACCTGCTCAAGGGGTCGACCCCGGATGAGGTCGTCGCGGCGATCCGGGCCGTCGCCGGGGGCGGCGCCCTCTTCGGGCCGGGCATCGCCGCGCGCATCGTCGACTACTTCACCGCCGGCCCGGCGGTGTCCCGCGAGGTGGCCGTCGGGGCGGCGCCGCTGCCCGCGCTGTCGGAGCGCGAGCGGGAGATTCTGACGTTCCTCGCCGACGGCGAGTCGAATCCGGCGATCGCCGGCCGGCTGAATCTGAGCCCGAAGACCGTACGCAATCATGTGTCGACCATTCTCGCCAAACTGCATGTCGCCGATCGCCGCCAGGCCATGCTGCGCGCTCGCGACGCGGGCCTGGGGGGACCCCCCGCACGGGGTGGGCGGG
>NZ_JBEZXZ010000111.1:0-28319 GCF_040638275.1 Actinoplanes sp. NPDC026623
CGGCCAGACCGGACCGAGCGGATTCATCCGGGGAGGCGACGCCTGGGGCGCCGACGCCGCGGCCCAGGCCCGCGCGCCCGCCTGGGCCGCGCCCACCGTGCTGCTCTCGCAGGTCGGACGCGCCGGCGATCTCACACCGGCCCAGGCATACCGGGCCGGCCAGGGCCGCCGGTGGTGAGCGCCCGGGAGACAGTGGAGCATCTCGGCGCCCGGCCCACCTGGGACTGCAACGCCTGCGGGCACCCCTGGCCGTGCGCGCAGGCAAAGGACGAGTTGCTCGCCGAGTTTCACCGGCATCCGTCCAGCCTGACGATCTACATGTCGTCCCACCTGTGTGAGGCGATGAACGATCTCACCGCACACGGCGAAGCACCGCCTCCAGATCTCTACGAGCGCTTCCTCTCGTGGGTGCGGCCGGGCCTCACCGGCCTGCCGAGCCAGGAACCCCTGGAGTGAACACCGCCACGGCCGACGCCGGGCGGGCGGACACATCGGATTCCAGTCGACGTTCGGCATGACCGCTCCCGGATGTCGCAGCAATTAGGGCAGACGGCGGCCGGGACCTCGCAGGGACCGCCGACCGCCGCCGCCTTGCACCACCCGATCGAGCTAGGCCTTCTCAGCGTGGCCGTAGGAGCGTATCGACAATCGAACATACGTACAATGCTATGGAGCATCGTGACCACGTACGGTGTGAGTCATGATCGATCCCTCGGCAGACCGCGCGGTCTTCCGCCAGCTCGCCGATCTGTTGCGCGACCAGATCGAGTCCGGCAGCCTCGCCCCCGGCGAGCCGCTGCCCAGCGAATTGCGCCTGGCCCAGGAGTACGGCATCAGTCGCACCACCGTGCGCCAGGCCATCGGCCAGCTGCGCACGGAGGGACTGGTCACCGTCGACCGGCCACGGGGGACGTTCGTCCGGGTGCCGGAGCCGACCGAGACCGTGACCCTCGGCCGCGGCGAGCGCGCGGGCGCCCGCATGCCGACCGACGCGGAGCGCCGGCAGTACCGCTTGGGCGAGGGCGTCCCGGTGCTGGTTGTCACGGCGACCGACGGCACCAGAACGGTGCACCCGGCGGACCGGGTCCAGCTCACCCGCCCCTGACCCACTGGCCCCGGAGCCGGGGTCAGAACATGTCGTACTTCTCCACCGACAGCGCGAAGCCGTGCCCCGTCGCCGTGTTCTCGCAGCGCATCGCCGTCCGCTCGCTGCCGCAGGTGAAGTCGCCCGCCCGCACGGCGTTCCCGTACTTCAGCGTCTCCGTCGCGCCCAGCACCGTGTCTCCCGCGCAGGTGAACGCCGGCTCCTCCGACTTGGACAGCGCGATTCCGCCGGCCCAGTCCAGGTCGCAGTCGTCCGGCGCCGGCGGCGGCTTCCAGGACTTCTTCACGATGTCGCAGCGCGCGACGTTCTTGTCGACGTAGCAGCCGATGTTTCCCGACGGCGAGACGAAGTTGGCCTCGGTCACCGTCTCCGCCGGCAGGGTCGGCTGGGTCGGCTCGGCCGGCTGGGCCGGCGCATTCCCGAGACCCGCACTCGCCGGTGACGGCGGCGCCGCGTCCGGCCCGTCCTGAGGGCTCGAACACGCCCCAAGCGCCAGCACCAGCAGGACCGCCGCCCAACCGCGCCCTGATGTCATCTCTACCCCCGAGCCTCAACGCGGAATGATAGGGGCGTGGAGCAAGGACGATGAGCACCCGCGAGGTTCACGAGGCGCTTCCGGGCGCCATGCGCCAGGCCGTCGACGACTTCGGCCTGCATCTCGCCCGGGTCGACAACCGCTCGGCGCACACCGTTCGCGCCTACGTCGGCGACGTCGTCTCCCTGCTCGACCACGCCGCCCGGCTCGGCTGCGCCGCGCCCGCCGACCTCGACATCGCCGTGCTCCGGGGCTGGCTCGCGCAGCGGATGACCGACGGCGCCGCGCGCACCTCGCAGGCGCGGCGGGCCGCGGCCGCGCGCACGTTCACCGCCTGGGCGCACCGGTCCGGGTCGGCCCCGGCCGACGTCGGCGCGGCCTTGTCCAGCCCCCGGGCGCATCGCGATCTCCCGTCGGTGCTGCGCGCCGATCAGGCGGCGGACCTGGTCGTCACCGCGGCCGACCCGCATTCGGTACGCGACCGGGCGGTGCTCGAACTGCTCTACGCGACCGGCGTACGGGTCAGCGAGCTGTGCGGCCTGGACGTGGCGGACCTGGACGAGGGGCGCCGGGTCGTGCGCGTCTTCGGCAAGGGCGCCAAGGAGCGGGTCGTCCCCTACGGCATACCCGCCCAGCGGGCCCTCGACGACTGGCTGCTGCGGGGGCGGGCCGCCGTCGCGCACGCCGGCAGCGGTGACGCGCTCTTCCTGGGTGCCCGGGGCGGTCGGCTGCAGCCGACCCTGGTCCGCCGGATCGTGGCCTCCGCCGCGCGGGGCTCCGGGCTTCCGCACACCAGCCCGCACGACCTGCGCCACGCCGCCGCCACGCACCTGCTGGACGGGGGCGCCGACCTGCGCGCCGTGCAGGACCTGCTCGGGCACGCCTCGCTGTCGAGCACCCAGATCTACACCCACGTCTCGACCGAACGCCTCCGCGCCGCCTTCAAACAGGCACACCCCCGCGCCTGACCACGCCGATGAGGTCCCGCGGGTGGCCGCACCGCCGTTCGCTTCCTAGACGATCGCCACCACGCCAAACCGCGCCCCGCAGCACGATCCGCCGCGGGGCGCGGACCACTCTCAGGTCGGACGACAGACCTCCGATCCCAGGGCAGCGTGCGAGGACGGCAAGCAACAACGAGCAATGTCAGCCTGGCCCCGGGCGGCGCCGACCGGCCGAGGATCTCCACCACCGGCGGGAAGGCGGTCGGCCGCGTGATGGACGACGAGTCCAACGGCATCCGGCTGGTGGCGCCGGCCGGCCAGAAAGGTCCGGAACATCGATCCCGCCGGGTGCCGCCGTCCTGGCCGCGTTGAAAGGCGCAACCAGCGCCACCTTGAAAAAGGCTCAACCGGGACCGCGGCCGGATCGACCCGTACGATCACAGGGTGAGCGCCGGAGATCCGCCCCCGCCCATCCCGGGAGCGCGGCTCCTGTTCTCCCTGGATGCGGCCACCGCCTATCTGAATCACGGCTCATTCGGCGCCGTACCGATCGGCGTGCAGCGGGCCCAGCAGCGGCTGCGGGACGAGGTCGACCGCAATCCCATGTCGTTCTTCGTGCATCCGGGGCTCACCGACCGCATCGTCCACACGCGACGGCACCTGGCCGCCTTCCTCGGCGCCGATCCGGACGGCAGCGCCCTGATGCCCAACACCACCGCCGCGGTCTCGCTCGTGCTGCAGTCGGTGCGGCTCACCTCCGGCGACGAGGTGCTGCTCACCGACCACGGCTACGGCTCCAACGCCTTCGCGGTGCGGCGCCAGTGCCGGCGCGACGGCGCCAGCGCGCGGACCGTCGCCCTCGCGCTGGACGCCGCCGACGCCGAGGTCGTCGCCCGGATCCGGGGCGCGCTGCGGCCCGGCAAGACCAAGCTGCTGATCGTCGACCAGATCACCTCCCCCACCGCCAAGGTGCTGCCGGTGCGGGAGATCGTCGCGGCCGCCCGCGAGCACGAGATCCCCGTCCTCGTCGACGCCGCGCACGTGCCGGGCATGCTGCCGGTCGACGTCGACCGGATCGGCGCCGACTTCTGGGTGGGCAACCTGCACAAGTGGGCGTACGCACCGAGGGGCACGGCCCTGCTCGCCGTGGCGCCGGCCTGGCGCCGCCGGATCGAGCCGCTCGTCGTCTCCTGGGAGCAGGACTCGGGCTTCCCGCTCGCGGTCGAGTTCCAGGGCACCGTGGACTACACGCCGTGGCTCGCCGCCCCGGCCGGGCTGTTCACCCTGCGCACCCTCGGCCTCGACGCGGTGCGCGCGCACAACGCGGCGCTGGCGGCGTACGGGCAGCGGGTTGTCGGAGCGGGCCTCGGCCTCGCGCCGGCCGACCTGCCGGACCCGGGCGCGGCCGAGGCCGCGATGCGGATCCTGCCGCTGCCGACCGGGATGGCCACGACGCAGCCGGAGGCGACCGCGCTGCGCCAGCAGATCGCCGACAAGCTGGCCACGGAGGTCGCGATCAACGCGTGGGGCGGCCGCGGGTGGCTGCGGCTGAGCGCGCAGGTCTACAACAGGGCGGACGAGTTCGACCGGCTCGCCGAGCGCCTGCCACCCCTGCTCGCCGCCCTGCGCTGACTCACAGCGGGCGCAGCCGCACGCGCCTCACAGCCGGGCGCACGCGCCCCACAACCGCCGCACGCGCCCACAACCGGGCGCACGCGCCTCACAGCGGGCGCAGGCGCACGCGGCCGAGGCCCAGCAGGATGAGCGGATCGAGGTATTCGCCGCCGCGGCGCAGCCCCCAGTGCAGACAGGCCGGTGCCGGGCAGCCCGGATGCCCGGCCGCCAGGACGCCGATCTCGTCGCCGGCCGCCACGACCGCTCCGGGCCGCAGGTCGCTCAGCACCGGCTCATAGGTGGTCCGGAGGCCGCCGGGATGCGCGATGCTGACCACGCCCCGCCCCGCGACGCCGCCGGCGAAGACGATCGTGCCCGCACCCGCCGACCGCACCGCTCCGCCGGGTGCCGCGGCCAGGTCGACGCCGCGATGCCCGGGCAGCCAGGGCGCAGGCGGCGGGTCGAAGCGCCGCACGACCACCGGCCCGTCGACCGGCCAGCCGTAGCCCGCCCGGTCGGGCGCGGGCACGCCGGCGAGCACCAGCAGTGCCGAGAGCAGAAAATGCATGCCCGGCATCGTGCTCCTGGCCGGGCCCGGCCGCGACCCCGCCTGTGGATAAACCCGGGCGGCGCCTAGCTGCCGCCGAAGCCCGCCTCATCGGGCAGCGAGATGTCCGGCTTCTCGAGCTCCTCGACGTTGACGTCCTTGAAGGTCATCACGCGGACGTTCTTGACGAAGCGGGCCGGGCGGTACATGTCCCAGACCCAGGCGTCGTGCATCTCGACCTCGAAATACACCTCGCCGTCAGAGTTGCGCACGTGCAGGTCGACCTGGTTCGCCAGGTAGAACCGGCGTTCCGTCTCCACCACGTACGAGAACTGTCGGACGATGTCGCGGTACTCCCGGTAGAGCTGCAGCTCCATCTCGGTCTCGTACTTCTCGAGATCCTCTGCGCTCATCGCTTCTCGCCCTCCATGGCCTCATCTTCCCCCACCGGCACCGGCGGCCGAGGCTGCTCGCCCGACGCCACGCCGACGGTACCCTCCACCGCTGGCCAGAGCATCAGCGGCTCGGCGGTGACGGGGCGCGCAATCGCGGGGCGGCGCGCGCGGGGCGGCCGGTTGCCGCGCCCGGATACCGCGGCCACGTTCACGTACGAGAAGCGGTGCTCGACGCAGGGGCCGTGGCGGACCAGCGCCGCGCTGTGCTCGTCGGTGATGTAGCCCTTGTGCACCGCGAAGCCGTAGTCCGGGAACCGGCCGTCCAGCTCGACCATCAGCCGGTCCCTGGTGACCTTGGCGAGCACGCTGGCCGCCGCCACACAGGCGGCGACGCGGTCGCCCTTCCAGACGGCGAGGCCCGGCGCTGGAAGGCCGTCGACCGGGAACCCGTCCGTGAGTACGTAATCCGGCCTGGTGGTGAGCGACGCGAGCGCGCGGCGCATCGCGGCCAGGTTGCAGACGTGCAGGCCGCGTCCGTCCACCTCGGCCGGCGGGATGATCACCACGGACCAGGCCAGCGCCCGGGCCACCACCTCGCCGTAGACGCGCTCGCGGGCGGCGGCGGTGAGCAACTTGGAGTCGGCCAGTTCGTCGATCTCGCCGCGCCGGCCCTCGGGCAGGATTGCCGCGGCGGCCACCAGCGGCCCGGCACAGGCGCCACGGCCCGCCTCGTCGGCGCCCGCCACGTGCCGGAAGCCGCGGCGCTGCAGCGCGCGCTCGAGGGCGTAGAGGCCGCCTTCGCGGCGCACCACCGTGCGGGGCGGGCTGAGCATCAGCAGGCCCGCCGCAACAGGTCGGCGAGATCTACGGGGTAGATCTCCTCAGTGGAGGCGTCCACCTCCGCCGCCGACCACCAGCGGTGGTCGGTGATGGTCTGCCGCTCGGCCGCGTCGAACCCGCTGGTGTCGACCTGCCACCGCGGCACCCGGAGGACGAAGAAATCCTGTTCCTGCCGGTATTGCCGGTTTTCGTAGCTGAACTCGGCGGTGTCGTGGTGCACCGGCTCGCCCAGGTCGGCGGGCTCGACCTCGAGCCCGGTCTCCTCGAACAACTCCCTGGCGGCGCCGGCCGCGGGCGTCTCGCCCTCGTCCAGGCCACCGCCGGGCGTGAACCACCACCACAGGCCCGGGCGGGCCGGATCGCCGCCGCGCAGCAGCAGCGCCCGGTCCGCCGCGTCGATCAGCAGCACCCGCGCGGCCCGTCGGTCGATGAACGTCACGACCCAAGCCTATTGCGCCCGTGGTCGATCTTGAGCTCGGGTCAGTTGGCGGGCGCCGCGTCCGGGATGGCCTCGAATTCCTTGGGCACCGACAGCCAGGCCGCCCGGCTCACCGGCCAGAAGATCGTGAAGGCCCGGCCGACGACCGCATCGGTCGCGACGGTGGCCTCGTCGATGTTCTTGTCGCTCGTCTCGTAGTGCTCGAGCGAGTCGCCGGAGGCGGAGCGGTGGTCACCCATGACCCAGAGCCGGTTGGCCGGCACCGTGATGTCGAAGTCCTCGTCCGCGGCCGGGTCCTGCCTGCCGTCGGCGTCGGTGTAGATGTAGGGCTCGGGCAGCGAGACCCCGTTGACCATCAGGTGCTCCTTGTCGTCGCAGCAGACCACATGGTCGCCGGCGACGCCGATGATGCGCTTGATGAAGTCTTCGCCCTCCGTGCCGCGCTGCCACTTCGTCGGGGCCTTGAACACCACGATCTCGCCGCGGCGGGGGTCCCGGAAGTCGTAGACGAGCTTGTTGACCAGAACCCGGTCCCAGACGTTGAGCGTGTGCTCCATCGAGGGGGACGGGATGTAGAAGGTCTGCAGAACAAAGGCGCGTACCAGGACGGCGACGAGAATCGCCACACCCAGCAGGATCGGTAGCTCGCGCCAGAACGACCCGCGGCGCTTCTCTTCGGCTTGCTCGTCAATCACGAACGGAGCCTACGTCGCCGCGGCCACAACCACTGACCGGAACGCGCGGATACGCCGACACTTAAGAGAAACGGAAGCGCGACGGCGGCGGCGGCGGGATCGGGTTCGCGCCTGGATTGCCCGGCGGGCGGGGCGGCCGCCACCGGGTGCGCGGCGCCGTACGCCTTCCAGTTGTCGGGCACGGAAAGGCTGGTGAAGTGCTTTGTCGGCCAGACCACCACGAAAGCCCGGCCGATGATGTTGTCGATCGGCACGGGGCCCTGACAGCGGGCGTCCTGGGACACCAGCCGGTGATCGCCCATGACGAACATCTCACCCGGCGGGATGGTCACCTCGGCGAAGCGGCGGCTGGTGCACTGGCGCGGGTTGGGCGGAGCGTCGATGGGCGAGTTCTCGAAGATGTAGGGCTCGTCGATGGGCTCGCCGTTGACCGTGATCCGGCCCTGATCGTCGCAGCAGGCGACCTTGTCGCCCGGCAGTCCGATCACCCGTTTGATGAAGTCACGTTCCCCCGGTCGACTGACACCGACCAGGTCACCGACGGTCCGGCCGAGCTTCGCGCCGAAGTCGTTGCTGAGCGGCTCGGCCGGCTGCTCGGGCGCCCAGTTGTCGGTGCCGCGGAAGACCACGATCTCGCCGCGCACCGGATCGCGCATGTCGTAGACGACCTTGTTGACCAGGACCCGGTCCTTGATCTCGAGGGTGGTCTGCATCGAGCCGGACGGGATGTAGAACGCCTGCACCAGGAAGGTGCGGATCAGGACGGCGAGGCAGAACGCCACCACGAGCAGCAGCGGCAACTCCTGCCAGAGGGGCATCTCCTTGCGTCGGATCACCCGCCCGCGGCGCCGTCCGGACGAGGAGGCTCGATACCCCTGCATCGGTTCCACGCTACGCATCTCCCGCCGCCGTCCGGTCGAGCCGCCCCGGATACAGCACTACCGCCCGAGATCCCCCGTGGGGGGACCAGCCGGGCGGTAGTGCGAATGGTCCACCAACGCGGCGACTGCCGCGGTGGCACTGATTCCCATCCGTCACTGGCGCAAGCGTAATCCGCTCGCGCAGCAAACGTCAGTCCGAGTACATACGGCCCGGATCGCTATGGGGTTCAGCTGACGGTCTGCTTCTCGCGCAGCTCCTTGATCTTGGCCTTCTTGCCACGGAGCTCGCGGAGGTAGTAGAGCTTGGCGCGCCGCACGTCACCGCGGGTCACGACCTCGATGCGGTCCAGCTGCGGGCTGTTGATCGGGTAGGTCCGCTCGACGCCGACGCCGAAGCTGATCTTCCGGACCTTGAAGGTCTCGCGCAGCCCGCCACCCTGGCGGCTGATCACGACGCCCTGGAAGACCTGGACACGGGAGCGGTTGCCCTCGACGACCCGCACGTGCACCTTGACGGTGTCACCGGCCCGGAAGTCAGGAATGTCAGTGCGTCGCGACTGGGCGTCGAGTGCGTCCAGGGTGTTCATCGCTGCATCCTCGTCGTACTCAATGCGCACCGGGAGTTCGATGCGCGAATGGGTGATTCTGACCCTCGGCGAGCGCCATCGGTCCTCGTCCGTCCGCCCACGGCGTGGGGGACTAACGGCAACCTCACTACTTTGCCACACCCGGAGGTGTGATCGGAAATCCGGCCCCCTCCAGGGCCGCCCGGTCGAGCTTGTCGAGCGACTCCGGCGGGTAGGCCGCGAGCATGTCCGGGCGCCGCGAGGCCGTCCGGAGCAGGGATTCCGTGCGCCGCCAGCGGGCGATCCGCCCGTGGTCGCCGGAGCGGAGCACCTCCGGCACCGCGCGGTCGCGCCACGTCGCCGGCTTGGTGTAGACCGGCGCCTCGAGCAGCCCGGCCGCGTGCGACTCCTCGGTGAGCGAGTCCGCGTTGCCGAGCACCCCGGGCAGCAGGCGGGTGATCGCCTCCATGATCACGATGACCGCGACCTCGCCGCCGAACAGCACGTAGTCGCCGAGCGAGACCTCCCGCACCGGCATCCGGGACGCGGCGTCGTCGAGCACCCGCTGGTCGATGCCCTCGTACCGGCCGCACGCGAAGATCAGATGCGGAAGTTCGGCCAGTTCGTGCGCGTCCGCCTGGGTGAACGGCCGGCCGACCGGCGAGGGCACGATCAACTGGGCGGCGGGAGAGGCGACCGCGTCGAGCGCCGCCGCCCAGGGCTCCGGGCGCATGACCATGCCCGGGCCGCCGCCGTACGGGGTGTCGTCGACCGTGCGATGCACGTCGGAGGTCCAGGTGCGCAGGTCGTGCACGGACAACTCGAGGAGCCCGGTGCCCCGCGCCTTGCCGATCAGCGACAGGTCCAGCGGGGTGAAGTAGTCCGGGAAGATCGAGACGATGTCGACGCGCACAGACGGGCCCTTTTTCTACAGATCGAGCAGGCCCTCGGGCAGGTCGACGATCACCTGGCCGCCGGCCAGGTCGACCGTCGGCACCATCTGGGTGACGAACGGGATGAGCGCCGTTCCGCCGCCGGCCTTCTCGAGCACGATGAGGTCGGAGGAGGGCGCGTGGTCGATCCGGTCGATCGTGCCCAGGACCGTGCCGTCGACCGACACCACGCGGAGCCCGGCCAGCTGGTGGTCGTTGAACTCGTCCGGGTCGTCGGGATCGGCGATCTCGGAGCTGTCGATCTGCAGCAGCACGCCGCGCAGCGCCTCCGCGGTGTTGCGGTCGACGACGCCCTCGAACTGGGCGATCCCCTTGCCCTGGTGCCAGCGCACCGACTCGAGCACGAGCTTCGCCGGGACCTGGTAAAGGACACCCGGCACGGCGGCGGCCGCCGGACCGGTGCTCACCCGGCGGTCCCGGGGGACCTCCGTGGTGAACGCCGATCCGGCGGCGAATCTCGCCTCTGGATCATCGGTCCGCACTGTCACCAGCACTTCCCCACGGATGCCGTGGGGCCTACCGATCTGACCGACGACCAGCAACATCAGGCAGCAGCTCAGTACGCGTCGACGATGTCGACGCGGATGCCGCGCCCACCGATCGAACCGATGACCTGACGCAGCGCCTTGGCCGTGCGCCCGCCGCGCCCGATGACCGTTCCCAGGTCCTCGGGGTGGACGCGCACCTCGAGCCGCTTGCCGCGGCGCGAGTCGACCAGCCGGACCCGGACGTCGTCCGGGTTGTCGACGATGCCCTTGACGAGGTGCTCCAGCGCGGGCCGGAGCGCCCCGTCAGTTCCCGTCGGCGCCGGCACCGGCCGGGTCCTTCGCGTCCTCGGCGACGGCCTCGCGGTTGGGCTCGGCCGGGTCGACGGCCTTGGTGGTGGCCGGCTTCGCGGCCGCGGCCTCGGCCGAGGCCGGTGCCTTGTCTGCCGACTTGTCGGCTGCCTTGTCGGCCGACTTCGGGGCCTTCTTCGCCGTCTTGGCGGCCGGAGCGTCCGCGACGCCGGCGGCAGCCTTCGCCTCGGCCTCGTAGGCCGCGGTGCGGCTGACCTTCTCGGGCGCCATGAGCAGCGGCGGCGGGGCCGGCAGGCCCTTGAACTGCTGCCAGTCGCCGGTCTTCTCAAGCAGGCGCTGCACGGCCTCGCTCGGCTGCGCGCCGACCGAGAGCCAGTACTGCACCCGCTCCGACTTCACCTGGATGATCGACGGGTGTTCCTTGGGCTGGTAGATGCCCACGTACTCGATCGCGCGGCCGTCACGCTTGGTGCGCGAGTCGGCGACGACGATGCGGTACTGCGGGTTGCGGATCTTGCCCATCCGAAGGAGCCGGATCTTAACGGCCACGGTCTTGTTCGCTCCTGTTGCATGACGACCGACCCGATCAGTCGGGCCGGTGCGCGGGTGAGCCGACGGAACCCACGTGGGGATATGGGACCGATGCCTCGAGGACTGGCGACACGTGGGGAGTTAGAGGGCAGCTCACGCACGCCGGACTCCCCCATTCTGCCAGAGCAGGGGTGCGACTCCCAATCGGGCCTGTCATTTCGCCGATACCAAGATCAAAATCTGGTGCCTGTCGTGCCTGGTTGCATGGTGCTGACCGTCGCTCACGCCGAGACCGGGCGTGGGCGGCCAATCGCCTGGCGGCTCATGAGCGGCCGCCCACGCCCTGCCAGGTCCGTGCTTGGTGAAGGTCAACTACGGGGTATCGCGGGGCGGTCCCAGCCCGCGGGGAGGGCCGTGGGTACCGGCCAGGACGGGTCCGGGTGGTAGGTCGTCCAGGTGCCGTCGAAGGGGAAATCGCCTGCCTCGATCATCTTGATGACTCGAAGACCCTCGGCGCGGACCGCCTGCTCGTCGCGGACCCAGTAGTGGTCCGGGTAGGCGAGGCGTTCGGTGAACTCGTCCTCGTCCTTCCACTGCCAGGTCCGGTCCGGGTTCGCGACCACGTCGAGGTCCTGGTCGATCACGTCGACGCCGGCCACGTGGCCGTCGTCCCAGCGCAGCGCCCGCTCCTCGAGGTTGACGTACCAGTTGAGGAAGACGCCCTCGTCGTCGCGGAAGAACCAGACCGAGTGGTCGGCCTCCGGCGGGATGAACTTCAGCAGGCCCGGGCCCTGCCAGGTGCGGGGAACGACCTCGGTCTCAAGGCCGATCCACTCGCTGAACGGCATGTCCCGCAGGCCACGGCCGTCCCGGGCCGCCTCGACCACCACCGCCGAGCCGCGGGCCAGCCACAGCAGCAGCCCGCGCTCGTCGTCGACGACGACCCGGCACGGGCGCACGGAGGCGAGCCGCGCGCCGTCGATGTTGCGGTAGAGGACCTCGCGGCCCGGTGCGAACCGCATGCTCAGTAGGAACGCGCCAGGATGGCGATCAGGTTCGGCTCGTCGTCGGCGTCCGGCATCGACCCGTCCTCGCGGAACAGGCAGCGCACGGTCACCGCCTTGCCGTTCGCCTCGGCCTCGCCGTCCGTGCCGACCGCCGACCACGGCACCCGGGCCCAGCCGGTCTGCGCGGCCTCGATCGCCTCGCCCAGCGTCTTGACGTCGACGGTGTTGGCCTCGCGGAAGCTCAGCGCGTCGTCGTACATCCGCTGCTGGTCGGCCTTGAGCGCGCTGACCACGTCGCCCGCGACCTCACCGAGGGCGACGGGCGACTTGGTGCCGTCGATGCGCCGGGCCACGACCGCGTTTCCCGCGGCCAGGTCGCGGGGGCCGACCTCGATGCGTACCGGAATGCCCTGCAGCTCGGCGTCGACCGCCCGGCGGCCGAACGGGATGTCGGCGCGGTCGTCGAGCCTGACCCGTACGCCGGCGGCCTTGAGCTCGTCGCGGAGCTTGGCCGCCGCCTCGGTGACGCCCTCGCCCGCCTTGACCACCATGACCTGCGCCTGGACCGGCGCGATCCGCGGCGGCAGCCGCAGGCCGTTGTCGTCGCCGTGCACCATGATCAGGCCACCCATCATCCGGGTGGAGGTGCCCCAGGACGTGGTCCAGGCGTGCTCGACCGCGCCGGCCGACGACGAGTAGCTGATGTCGAACGCCTTGGCGAAGTTCTGCCCCAGCTCGTGCGAGGTGCCCATCTGCAGGGCCTTCGTGTCGCCCATCATGGCCTCGACGGTCATGGTGTTGGTGGCGCCGGCGAACCGCTCGCCCTTGGTCTTGCGGCCGGGCACCACGGGGATGGCCAGCGTGTTGACCATGAAATCCTCGTACACGTGCTTGTGGATCTCGCGGGCGTAGCGGCGGGCGTCTTCCTCCGTCGCGTGCGCGGTGTGGCCCTCCTGCCAGAGGAACTCGGTCGTCCGCAGGAAGGTGCGCGGCCGCAGCTCCCAGCGCACCACGTTGGCCCACTGATTCAGCAGCAGCGGCAGGTCACGGTAGGAGTCGACCCACTTGGCCATGAACTCACCGATGACCGTCTCGCTGGTCGGGCGCACGACGAGCGGCTCGGCCAGCTGCTTGCCGCCGGCGTGGGTGACCACGGCGAGCTCCGGGGAGAAGCCCTCCACGTGGTCGGCCTCGCGGCGCAGGTAGCTCTCCGGGATGAAGAGCGGGAAGTACGCGTTCTGCGCACCCGCCTCCTTGATCCGGATGTCCATGTCGGCCTGCATGTGCTCCCAGATGGCATAGCCGACCGGCCGGATCACCATCGTCCCGCGCACCGGGCCGTTGTCGGCCAGCTGGGCCTTGGCGATGAGGTCCTGGTACCAGCGGGGAAAGTCCTCCGCACGGGGAGTGAGCACGCGAGCCATGAGGCAGCATCCTAGTCGCGCCCCTCAGGCAACCACCCACGTGGGCATCCCGTGTCCGCCAGGCCCGTTGACCTGGACCAGCTGTACGCCCCCTGGCCCGCCGGAACGGTTGCTCCGCGAGATGGCCCGGCATCACGGACTGAGCTCGCCCTCAGCGCACGACCGCGCCCCGCAGCACGATCCGCCGCGGGGCGCGGACCACTCTCAGGTCACGCCGCGGGTCCTCGGCGTAGACGACGAGGTCCGCGAGGCCGCCCTCGACCAGCCCGGGAAAGCCGAGCCACTCCCGCGCCCGCCAGGACGCCGCGGCGAGCACGTCGACCGCGGGGATGCCGGCCTCGTGCAGCAGCAGCATCTCCTCGGCGGCGAGGCCGTGCCGGATGCTGCCGCCCGCGTCGGTGCCCACGTAGATCGGCACGCCGGCCTCGTGCGCCGCGGCGACCACCCCAGGGAAGCCGTCGCGCAGGGCGATCATGTGATCGGCGTACCCGGGGAATTTGGCGCGGGCCTTGTCCGCGATCCCGCCGAAGGTCCGGATGTTGATCATTGTGGGCACCAGGGCGGTGCCGCGCCGGGCCATCTCGTCGATCAGGTCGAGGGACAGCCCGGTGCCGTGCTCGACCGAGTCGACGCCGGCCCGCACCATCTGCGCGACGCCCTCCTCGGAGAACGTGTGCACGGCCGCCCGGGCACCGGCCGCGTGCGCGGCCTCGACGGCCGCGGCCATGGTGGCCGGGTCCCAGGACGGCGCGAGGTCGCCGACCGACCTGTCGATCCAGTCGCCGACCAGCTTCACCCAGCCGGTGCCGGCCTTGGCCTGCTCGGTGACGGTCGCGGCCACGTCCGCGGCGTCGACCTCGATGCCGATGTCGCGCAGGTAGCGCCGGCTGGGCGCGACGTGGCGGCCGGCCCGGGCCAGGCGGGGAATGCCGGGCTCGTCGTCCAGCTCGGGATACGGGTACGGCGACCCGGCGTCACGCAGCGCGAGCACCCCGGCGTCACGGTCGGTGTGTGCGAGCTCCCGTGCCTCGTCCAGGCTCTCGATGGGCTGGGCGCCGTACTGGATACCGAGGTGACAGTGGGCGTCGACCAGTCCCGGCACGACGAACCCGCCGTCACTGATCGTGTCGGCATCCGCGACCGGTTCGAAGGTGATCCGGTCCCCTACCAGCCAGAGGTCCCGGACTTCTCCGTCGGGCAGGACCGTCCCCCGCACATGCAACGCCATAGGACAGTCCTACCCGATGCCCGACCTCAGTCCTGAGACCGGGCACCCTCAAGCAGCAGGCGCCGCTGTGCGGTCAAGGCCGGCAGGTCCAGCTTCACCGGAAACGGCACGTCGGTAGTGAACACTTCGCGGGTGCTGCCGACCATCTCGTAGTCACCGTTGGCGCCCGGCCGGAACTGGGAGAGCACGATGCCGTCCTCGTACAGCGGATCGATGACCCAGTAGTGGGCGATCCCGGCGGCCGCGTAGACCTTGGCCTTGGCGTACATGTCGCGGAAGTGAGACTCCGGCGAGATCACCTCGACCGCCAGCACCGCGTCCTCGACCGGCACCGGGCTCCGGTTCGCGTGATCAACGCTGATGACGACCACATCGGGCCGCGGTTCGTTGCGACTGTTGACCTTGAGTGAGAGGTCGGTGACGACCATCAACCCCGGAGGGCATCCGGCCTCGAGCACCAACAGCACCCTGACCCCGAGGTTCTGATGAATCGGCGTGGGGGAGGGCAAGATCAACCTTCCGTCGATCAACTCGTAGAGAAGATCCCCGGGAAGGCTCGCCAGATCGTCGACGGTCCAGTCCTGTCTCTGCGGCAGGCTCAACGCAGCGGTCATCGGCTCTCCCTCGAAGGATTCGCCGTTCACGATACTAGACCCCTGACTAGTTGTCGCGTGCCAATCTCAGCGCTTGTCGTCGTCGGGCCGCTTGGTCAGCTTGTTGAAGTCGAGCTTCGGGAGCTTGAAGCCCGGCGGAAGCCCCTGGCCCGGCCCGCCGCCCAGCGCGCTCGGGTCCATGCCCGGCGGCAGCTGCGGCATGCCACCCGGGAAGCCGCCCGGCATGCCGCCGACGCGCGGCCGGTTGCCACCCTTGGTGCCCTTGCGCTTGTTCTTCGGGCTCTTGGTCGCCTTGCGGCGGTTGCCGCCCGGCAGGCCCATCATGCCGCCCATCTGCTTCATCATCTTCTGCGCGTCGACGAAGCGGTTGAGCAACTGGTTGACGTCCATGACCGTCACGCCGGAACCGTTGGCGATGCGGGCGCGGCGGGAGCCGTTGATGATCTTCGGGTTGGTGCGCTCGCCCGGGGTCATCGAGCGGATGATCGCGGTGACCCGGTCGAAGTGGCTGTCGTCGAGCTCGTCCAGCTGGCCCTTCATCTGGCCCATGCCGGGCATCATCGCCAGCACGTTGGCGATCGGTCCCATCCGGCGGACCGCGATCAGCTGGTCGAGGAAGTCCTCGAGGGTGAACTGCTCGCCACCGAGCAGCTTCGAGGTCATCTTCTCCTTCTGATCCTCGTCGAAGGCCTGCTCGGCCTGCTCGATGAGGGTCAGCACGTCACCCATGCCCAGGATGCGGCTCGCCATCCGGTCGGGGTGGAAGATGTCGAAGTCCTCGAGCTTCTCGCCCGTGGACGCGAAGAGGATCGGCTCGCCGGTGACGTGCCGGACCGACAGCGCCGCGCCACCGCGGGCATCGCCGTCCAGCTTGGAGAGGACCACGCCGGTGATGCCGACGCCGTCGCGGAACGCCTCGGCCGTGGTGACCGCGTCCTGACCGACCATCGCGTCGATGACGAAGATGACCTCGTCGGGATCTACGGCGTCGCGGATGTCGCGGGCCTGCTGCATCATCTCCGCGTCGATGCCGAGACGGCCGGCGGTGTCGACGATGACGATGTCCTTCGCCGTCCGCCTGGCGTGCTCGATCGAGTCCTTGGCGACCTGCACCGGGTCGCCGACGCCGTTGCCGGGCGAGGGCGCGTAGACGTCGACGCCGGCCCGGGTGCCGAGGACCTGAAGCTGGTTGACCGCGTTGGGGCGCTGCAGGTCGGCCGCGACCAGCAGGACCTGGTGGTTCTGGCCCTTGAGCCAGCGCGACAGCTTGCCGGCCAGCGTGGTCTTACCGGAACCCTGCAGGCCGGCCAGCATGATCACCGTCGGCGGCTGCTTGGCGAACTGCAGGCGCCGGCCCTCGCCACCGAGGACGGTGATGAGTTCCTCATGGACGATCTTGACGATCTGCTGCGCCGGGTTGAGCGCCTGCGACACCTCGGCGCCGCGGGCCCGCTCCTTGAGGTTGGCGATGAACGACTTGACCACCGGCAGCGCGACGTCCGCCTCGAGCAGCGCGAGACGGATCTCGCGTGCGGTGGCGTCGATGTCGGCGTCGGTGAGCTTGCCCTTGCCGCGGAGCTTGGTGAAGATCCCGGAGAGGCGGTCGCTCAAGGTGTCAAACACGGCGCAACTTCCCGTTGGTCAGAGGTGAGGAGATGACCGCAAGCCTAGCCGCCCGCCGGAACGGTCACCGGTTGCGCATCCGGTACGTCTTCGCGGCCGCCTCGATCCGCCGCTGGTTGCGGGTGCCCGGCGCCAGCGACCGCTTCGCCCGGCCGTACAGGTAGACGCCGCCGCCGACCACGATCGCGCCCACGATCAGGTAGGCCAGGGCGCCGACCAGCACGTGCAGCAGGTTGATCGCGATCCAGCCCACCACGATCACTCCGGCGATCGTCGCCACCAGGTACGCGATTGCTTTGCCCATCTCAGCCTCCCGAGGAGAAATTCGCCGCCGCTTCCACCATGCACCGGCGACGCAACTGTCGCATCGGGGCGGACCCGTAAGGGGTGGACACCGGCCGTTCGACCCCGCCACCTGCACAAATCCCGTATACCGCAGATAACAGGCGCCACTCCAGGCCCCTCCGCGGCTCGCGTGGCGACATGGCACAGATGTCCGAAAAGCCGATATCGACCGCAACCTTCCGATGAATCCCGCCGTTGAGGCACGAGGAACCGGGCGGCTGATCAACCGGCCCCGACGACATCCGGCGGAAGGACTACGGCGTGTCTCTGCGGCGGATCCTGCGATTAGCGCCCTGGGGAGTCCGAGCGCGCATCTTCACCTCCGTGCAGCGGCGGGTCCTGCCCCGGGTCGCGCCCGAGCAGCGTTTCGGCCTGGCCCGGAGGATCGTGCCGCTGTCGCACCCGCCCCGGCTGCCGCTGATGCGGGTCGCCGCGGGAGCGCCGACCATGCGGGTCCGCACCGGCCAGGGCTGGGTCACGGCCCGCCGGGACGCCACCGCCAGCCCGGTGCAGGCGCGCCGGCAGAACCTCGACCGCACCATCGCCGCCCTGGCCACGGCGGGCGTCGACTGGTTCCGGGTGCCCGCCCGCTCGTTCCGGCACACCGCGCTGGCCGTACCGGCGCGGGACCGGGCCGTGGTGCTGCGGATGCTCGAGGACCTCACGTCGGGCGGCACCGGGCTGCTCGAGGTCGTCCGGCCGCGCGGCCGCGGCGGCCGGCGGGCCCGGCGCGCCGCCGGCGTCCTGCGGGTCTGCTGGCCGGTCACCGACCCGGACGGCAATCTGGTGCTCGGTACCGACGTCGGCTGCGAGATCGAGTTCTGGAGCGAGCGGGACGGCAACCTGATCGGCCCGCGCAGCCGGGCCGACGTGATACCGGCCGACGGGCCCGTGGTCAGCGCGCCCGAGATCGCCTTCGGCCCGTTCTGCGCGCCGGACGACACCACCCGCTACCGGACCCGGGAGCAGTTCACGCTGCCCACCCCGGAGCGGATCAGCTTTCCGATCGACGCCGTGTACACCTGGGTCGACGGCGCCGACCCGGCCTGGCAGGCCCGCAAGGCGACCGCGATGGCCGAGAACACCTGGCTGGACGACATGCGGCCGCTGTCCGCCAACGACTCCCGATACGCCTCCCGCGACGAGCTTCGCTACTCGCTGCGCGCCCTGCACTGCTTCGCACCCTGGGTACGGCACATCTTCCTGGTCACCGACGACCAGGTGCCGGCCTGGCTGGACACCGAGCACCCCCGGATCACGGTCGTCAGCCACCGGGAGATCTTCGGCGCGACCGGCACGCTGCCGACCTTCAACTCGCAGGCCATCGAGTCGCGGCTGCACCGCATCCCGGGCCTCAGCGAGCACTTCCTCTACCTCAACGACGACGTCTTCCTGGGCCGGCCGGTCTCGCCGGAGATGTTCTTCACCCCCGGCGGGCTGACCCGCTTCTTCCCGTCGCCGGCGCGCGTCGACTCCGCGCCGCGCAGCCCGGGCGACCCGCCCGCCGACTCGGCCGGCAAGAACAACCGGGAGCTGATCAAGGCGGCGTTCGGGCGGGTGCTGACCCGCAAGATGATGCACACCCCGCACCCGTCGCGGCGCACCGTCATCGAGGAGATCGAGAACCGGTTCGCCGAGCACGTCGCCGCGACCGCCTCGCACCAGTTCCGGCACCCCGACGACATCTCGCTGCTCTCGTCGCTGCAGCAGTACTACGCCTACCTGACCGGCCGGGCCGTGTCCGCGACGATCAACTACGGATACAACGACCTGGCGGATCCGGCCACGCCGTTCAAGCTCGCCCTGCTGCTGCGCAAGCGCCACCTCGACGCGTTCTGCCTCAACGACACCGACTGCTCGGGCGTCACCGCGGTCGATCAGGCCGCGCTGCTCGGCGACTTCCTCCCCGCGTACCTGCCGTTCGTCTCGCCGTACGAGCTGGCCGAGCCGCGGCCCGCGACCGCGCCGCTCGCGCAGGTCACCGCGCCGCCGCCGCACCTGGCCCGGCAGATCGGCCGGCGGGCCGGGGCGGCCGCGCCCGTCGCCGACGTCACCGTGGCCGCCCTGGCCGCCGGCGCGGGCACGGGCGAGCCCACCGCCACCAACACGCCCGTCGCCTGACGCGCACCTGACGCTGAATGAAGGAGAGAACCACCGTGAGCTACGACGTCGTCATTCTCGGCCTCGGATATGTGGGGTTGCCGCTCGCGCAGCAAGCCACCCGGGCCGGCATGTCCGTCCTGGGCTTCGACGTCAACGCGGCGGTGGTCGACGCCCTCGCCGCGGGCCGCTCGCACGTGGACGACCTGTCCGACGACGACGTGGCCGAGATGATCGCCGGCGGCTTCCGGGCCACCGCCGACGAGGCCCTGATCACCACGGCCGACGTCGCGGTGATCTGCGTGCCGACGCCGCTCTCCGAGGGCGACGGCCCGGACCTGCGGGCCGTGACCGGGGCGACCGAGGCCATCGGGCGCCACCTGCGCCCGGGCATGCTGGTCGTGCTCGAGTCCACCACCTACCCGGGCACGACCGACGACGTGGTCCGGCCGCTGCTGGAGGAGATCTCCGCGCTGGTCGCCGGCCGCGACTTCCACCTGGCGTTCTCGCCCGAGCGGATCGACCCGGGCAACGAGAGGTTCGGCGCACACAACACCCCGAAGGTCGTCGGCGGATACACCCCGGCGTGCGCCGACCGGGTCGCCGCGTTCTACGGGCGGTTCGTCGAGACCGTCGTGCGCACCCGGGGCACCCGGGAGGCGGAGACCGCGAAGCTGCTGGAGAACACGTACCGGCACGTGAACATCGCGCTGGTCAACGAGATGGCCCGGTTCTGCCACGAGCTCGACATCGACCTGTGGGACGTCATCAGCGCGGCGTCGACCAAGCCGTTCGGCTTCCAGGCGTTCTATCCCGGCCCGGGCGTCGGCGGGCACTGCATCCCGATCGACCCGAACTACCTGAGCCACAACGTACGCAGCAAGCTCGGCTACCCGTTCCGCTTCGTCGAGCTGGCGCAGGAGATCAACGCGACGATGCCGGCGTACGTGGCCCGGCGGGCGCAGAACCTGCTCAACGCCGACGGGCAGGCCGTGCACGGCGCGGAGGTGCTGCTGCTCGGCGTCACCTACAAGGCGAACATCGCCGACCAGCGGGAGTCGCCGGCGACGCCGCTGGCCCGCCACCTGGCCGCGCTGGGCGCAACGCTTACCTACCACGACCCGCACGTGACCCGGTGGAACGCCGGCGGCGTCGCGGTACGCCGCACCGACGACCTCGAGGGCGCCGCGGCCGCCGCCGACCTGGTGATCCTGGTGCAGCACCACCGCGAGTACGACGCCGAGCACCTGGCCGGGATCGCCAAGCGCTTCTTCGACACCCGCGGCGTGACCCGCGGCGAAAAGGCGCACCGGCTGTGACCGAGACGACGAGCACCACGGCCGTAGCGCCGGCACCGCGCGGGCCGGCCCGCCAGGCCGAGGCCGGACCGGGCGTCGCCACGGCGCCCGCGCCCGAACGGCACCGGCGTGACATCGAGGGGCTGCGGGCGGTCGCCGTGCTCCTGGTGGTCGCGTACCACTGCGGGGTCCCGTACCTGACCGGCGGCTATGTCGGCGTCGACGTCTTCTTCGTCATCTCCGGCTTCCTCATCACCGGGCTGCTGCTGCGCGAGGCCGGGCGCACCGGCACGGTCTCGATCCCGCGCTTCTACGCCCGCCGCGCGATGCGGCTGCTGCCCGCCTCGACCGTCGTGGTCGTGGCGACGGTGGCCGCCTCGGCGCTGTGGCTGCCGCCGCTGCGGCTGCCCGATCTCTTCTCCGACGCGCTGCACACCACGATCTACTCGATGAACTGGCGGATGGCCGCCGTCGGCACCGACTACCTGAACGCGGGGGCGGACCCCTCGCCGTTGCAGCACTTCTGGTCCCTCGCGGTGGAGGAGCAGTTCTACCTGGTCTGGCCGCTGCTGCTGCTCATCCTGGTGCGCCGCGGCGGGCGCGGGCGCGGCCTCGTCACGGCGCTGGCCGTGCTGACCGCCGGCTCGTTGCTGTTCTCGGTCTGGCAGACCCGGCACAACGCCGGCTGGGCGTACTTCGGCGCGCACACCCGCGCCTGGGAGCTCGGCGTCGGCGCCCTGCTGGCGGTCGGGGCGACCCGGCTGGCGCGGCTCGGCACCGGGGCGTCCCGGGCGCTGACCGGGTGCGGTCTGACGGCCATCGTGGTCGCGGCGCTCGGCTTCACCGCCGCGACACCCTTCCCCGGGTACGCGGCGCTGCTCCCGGTGCTCGGCGCCGCGGCGGTCATCGCGGGCGGCTGCGCGGGCCGGCCCGGGCTGCTGGGGCTGCCGGTGCTGCAGGGCGTCGGCCGGCTCTCGTACTCCTGGTACCTCTGGCACTGGCCGGCGCTGCTCATCGCCCCGTACGCGTTCGGCCGCGACCTCGCCGGCCGGGAGCGCGTCGCGGTCGCGCTGGGCGCGCTGCTGCTGGCCGGGCTCACGTACGCGCTGGTGGAGAACCCGGTGCGGCACCTGGCCGCGCTGCGCGACCGGCCCTGGCGCGGTCTCGGCGTCGGCGCCGCGCTGTCGCTGACCGCGGCCGGACTCTGCGCGCTCATCACCTTCACGGTCGCGCACGCGAGCGGTGTCAACAGCTACCGTGCCGCCCCGCTGACCGACGCCGGCCGGCTGCAGCAGAGCCTCGCCGCCGCAACGACCATTCCCGCGGTGCCGAGCAACCTCACGCCGAAGCTGACGGTCGCGGTCAAGGACAAGCCGCACTACTACCGCGAGAAGTGCAACGGCGCGTTCGACGACCCCGAGGTCAAGACCCCCTGCGAGTACGGCGACCTGGCGTCACCGACCACCGTGGTGCTGTTCGGCGACTCACACGCCGGGCAGTGGTTCCCCGCGATGGAGATCATCGCGCGGCAGCGGCACTGGAAGCTCGCCATCGTCGCCAAGAGCGCCTGTTCCGCCGCGGACACCCTCATATACCTGGATCAGCTCAAGCGCGAGTTCACCGAGTGCGTGCAGTGGCGCAGGGCCGCCTGGCAGCGCATCCGGTCGCTGCACCCGGCGATGGTGATCATGGCATCGACCGCGCCGAGCAACGAGGCGCTCAAGGTGACCGGCACGCAGGACCGGGCCTGGGTCGAGGGCTGGAAGCGATCCGTCGACGCGGTGTCCGGGCCTGGCACCACGGTCTACTTCATGAACGACACGCCCTGGCAGGCCGGGCCGGTGCCCGACTGCCTCTCCGCGCATTTGAAGGACCCGCAGGTCTGCACCCGCCGCCGGGCGATCGCCGTCAACGTGCCGCAGCGGCGCGAACTGGTGATGGCCGCGGTCCGGGCCAAGGGCGTGCGGATCATCGACCCGCTGCCGTGGTTCTGCACCGCCAGCCGATGCCCGTCGATCGTCGGAAACCTGCTGGTCTACCGGGACCAGCACCACGTGACGACCTCGTACAGCAGGTTCCTGGCGCCGCTGCTGTCGGCGCAGCTGAAACCCTAAACTCCGGCGACGGAACAGGACCGGGCCGGCACCCGAACGGGGTGCCGGCCCGGTTTTGTCGTGTTCGGCGGGCGGCTCGCACCCGTACCGCAACCGCTCCGCGCCCGGTGTCGCAACTCGACTCCGGCAGGCACCGGGGCGGCAACCGAGCACTCACCGCAAGGCACCCGGGCAGGTATCAGGCAGGGGCGCGGATGTCCCGAAGGGAATTGCGTACCTGGCGAACAAGGCGTCCAGGCGGTGTTCCCCGAAAGGTTGCCCCGTGCAGAAGACCTCGGTCCGTCGCCTCGCCACCCTCGCGATGATCCCCGCCGCCCTCGTCGGCGCGGTCGCGGTCGGCGCACCGGCGCAGGCCGCCGCCCCCTCGTTCACGACGCTGCAGACCCAGGTCGTCAGCCTGTCCAACAAGGCGCGGGTGAAGGCCGGCTGCAAGGCCCTGCGGGTCAACGACAAGCTGCTCTGGGCCGCCCGCGGCCACAGCAAGTACATGGCGGCGACCGGCACGCTCACCCACACCGGCTCCGGCAGGTCGACATTCATCACCCGCGCCAAGGCCGCCGGCTACCCGGTGCCGCGCAGCGAGAACGTCGCCTTCGGCTACCGCAGCGCCGCCGAGGTCGTCAACGGCTGGATGAAGAGCCCGGGCCACCGCCGCAACCTGCTCGACTGCGGCGCCAAGACGTTCGCCGTCGGCGTCGTCTACGCGTCCGACGGCACCCCGTACTACACCCAGGACTTCGGCAGCCGCTGACCGCGGCGGACCACGGACCACATCCCTCCCCCCGGCCGGCCGGCATGCCCCCGCATGCCGGCCGGTCATCACCTCCGGGCAGGACGGCGCAACCACCCCGCAACCGGAGAACGTCTGCCGTTTCCGGGCGCCCCGCCGACGTATCGGGCATGAGAATCGCCGTGGCGCTGGCCGCCCTGATCTGCGGGCTGCTCGCCGGAGCAGCACCGGCGCGGGCGCAGGAACCGGTCGTGAACGTGGTCACCTTCAACGTCTGCGGCAACGTCTGCCGCCACGGCGAGGTGACCCGCACCGCGCAGAACGTCGCCCGCCAGGTCCGCGACCGGCACGCGTCGGTGGCCATGCTGCAGGAGCTCTGCTACTCCCAGTTCCTCCGCGTCCGGGCGCTGCTCGCCCCGCACGGGTACTCGGCCGTGTTCGCCCCGGCGACCACGGGCGGTCAGTGCGACGACCGGGACCGCCGGCACGGGCGCGGGTTCGGGGTGGCGATCGTGGCCCGCGGCACCCTGAGCGGCCGGGTGGTGCGGCAACTGCCCAGCCCGTACGAGACGAGGCCGGAGCCGCGGGTGGCGCTCGGTGCCCGGGTGCATCTGGCCGGGCGCTCCGTGCTCGTGGTGACCACGCACACGGCGCCGCGCGGGCCCAACCTGGCGCTGCAACTGGCGGCGATCCAGCGCTGGCTGGTGCCGATCGCGGCCGGCCGGCCGGTGATCTTCGGCGGGGATCTCAACTCGCTGCCCACGAGCCCCGACCTGGCCGGCTTCGGCGCGGAGTTCCAGGAGGCGGACCGGCGACCGGAGCCGCTGACCACGTTCATCCCTGCCCCGCGCAAGATCGACCATCTCTTCGCCAGCCAGAGGTTCCTCGCTCCGCACGGCACGAGCACGGTCTGCGGCGCCTACTCAGATCACTGCCTGTACCTGGCCGGCTTCGTCACACGGTGACCGAGGCCGTGGCGCGCGAGTACGACAGCACCGCGTGCCGCCCCAGCAGCCGCTGCTCCTCGGTCAGCCCCGGCACCTCCCGGATCCAGCTCTGCACCGCCTCCTTCTCATCCTGGCGATTCGTGTCGTCCAGGATGACGGTGGCCGTGCCGGCGAGCTTCTCGGCGAGTACCGGCAGGGCCGGGTAGCGCGCGTCCGGGCCGGTGGCCGCGGGCGGCCCGTCGACCAGGAGCAGGTCGATGTCCGTGACGTCGTCCAGCGCGGCGACGTCGTACCACTGGTAGGTCTTGCCGTTCGCCGCGAGCTCGCGCAGCGGCGCCTCGCGAACCTCCACCACGTCGTCCAGGCCGTGCGCGGTGACCAGCGCCCGGGTCTGCCGCGCATAGCCGGGGTCGTGGTCGAGCGAGACGAGCTTGCCGCCGTACTTCTGCAGGGCGTACCCGAGCCAGACCGACGACGTGCCGCTGCCGAGCTCGACGACCAGCCGGGGCCGGCGCAGCCGCACCAGGTGCATCAGGTCGAGCAGGTCCGTGGGGTTCAGCGCGAAGTCGCCGGAGGACGGCATCGGCGCCGCCGGGTTGAACTGCTGGAACAGCTGGAACAGGGCCTCGATCTCGCGGCTCTGCGCGCGCAGCAGCAGGTCCGTGCCGTGCCCGTTCTGCCGCAGCCCGCGGGTGATGGTGCGGGTCAGCTCCTGGTGCCGCTCGCCGGAGGCGATCCGCTCCTTCTCCACGGTGGCGACCACCCGCCGCTGCAGCTGCTCCATGATCACGCGCAGGTCGCGGTTGGCGGCCTGGTTGGCCCGGTAGACACCGCCGATCCACCGGGACAGGTGCAGGATCCCCAGCAGCACGCCGAGCAGCAGCCCGGCCACCAGCGACAGGGCGAGACTCAGCCGCCCCGCCGCGGCCGCCGCCCAGACGCCGACGCAGCACACCATGACGATCATGAGGACCATCGTCTGCGGGCGGGTCAGACTCCGCCCCCATACCGCCAGCCGACCGCCGAACCGGACCAGGCTGCTCATTCGGACCTCCAGAGTCGTGCGCGCCGCGTGGCGCGGGTCAACACCATCGCCTAACGCGTACGGCGAGGCGGCCGTTACGGCCCGGAATCAGCGCGCGGTGCCGGACGCGGCGCGCGACGCCGTACGCTGCGCCGGAGCGGTAGGACACGGTGTTGTGACGATTCCGGCAATACGGTCGACGAACAGCTGCGGGTGGTGCGCCTTGGCGACGACCGCCCGGGCCCGGCGGCTCTGCTCGGCGAACAGCTCCCGGTCCCGGTGATAGCGCCGCAGGGTCGCCTCGACCTCGCCCGGTCCGCAGTAGACGGCGGCGTCGCCGAAGACGGCGGCGTGCCGCTCCGGCATCACCACCACGCAGCCGAGCGCGGCCGCCTCCAGCGCCGGGCGCGAGAACGCCTCGATCCGCTCCGGGCTGGCGAAGTGCAGATAGAAGTCGAGCTGGTGGTTGAAGGTGCGCAGATCCAGGTCCGCGGCCTCGTACACCAGCCGGGCCCGGGAACCACCGAGCCTGAATCCGGTACGCGGCCAGTCGGGCAGCCGCAGCCGCACGTCCCAGTCGTGCAGCGACTCGTAGACGCCGAGCGCCTCCCGGGCCTCCTGCGGCCAGACCCCCTCGTCGCACAGGTCCGTGCCGATCACGCCGCGGAACTCCGACGACCCGGCCCGCTCCGCGCACCAGCGCTCGGCGTCCACCACGGCCGGCAGGTCGTACGGGGTCAGCTCCACGTTCTCCGCCCGCAGCACCACCCGCACCTGCGGATCCTGCGGGCACCACACGGGTTCGGTGCCGAACAGCCGGAACGCGGACCGGGAGCAGCCCTCGGGCGAGTAGCGCCGGTCGGAGCCGTCGCGCCGCGCGGGCGCCTCGTCGGCGACCACCATCACCTGGCGGGCCCGCAGCAGGCACGGGTCGTCCGGCGGGAACTGCAGCACCGCGGCCTGTCGCACGATCACCAGTTCGGCGTGGTTCTCGTCGCCGGGCAGCACCTGGTCGACCCGGCCGTCGTTGACGAGCTGCTGCAACGGCCCGCAGAGCGGCCAGCGGCGCCGCGCCGGCGGCCGCAGCGACTCGATCTGCATGATCGCGACCCGCAGGCCGCGGGCGACGAGCGCCCGGATCTCCTCGAGCGCCGAGATCTGCACGCCCTGCAGGAACCGCCAGTCGGCGACCACCACGACGTCGTAGCCGGGCCGATCGATCCGCTCCGCTGCGGCCAGCCGCAGGTGGTCGGGGACGGCGAAGGCGCGCTCGCCGCCCTCCCGGGGCCGGTACGGCTTGGCGGCCCGGGCGGCGATCCGCGAGTGCCAGCGCTGATAGGCCGACGCGTACGCGGTCCGCGCCGGGTGCATCCAGTACGGCTGGATCTCCGAGCGCGACAGCGAGCCTGGCGCCCGCCGGATCAGCGCCAGCGGCTGATCCGCCAGGTGCCGTACGGCCTGCTCGCCGAAGACGACGCCCATCCGTCCGATGTACTCGGAATCGGCGGCCTTGCGGATCTGGTCGAAGTAGCCGATCCGGCCCGTCACCAGGGCGCGGCGGAACAGCAGCGACGACGGGTTGAACCGGCCCCGGCGCACGCCCGGCCGGGTGACCAGCAGGTCGTCGGAGACACCGAGCCCGTCGGAGGTGGTGGCGACCACCCGGCGATCCTCCAGCAGCGGCCGGACCTGGATCTCGAGCCGGCGCGGATGGGACCAGTCGTCGGAGTCCTGGAACGCCGCGAACTCGCCCTCGGCCGCGTCCAAGCCGGCGTTGCGTGCCGCGTAGGTGCCCCGGTTGACGTCCTGCTTGACCAGCCGGATCCGGCTGCCCAGCGCCACCGCCCGGGCCAGCACCGCGTCGTACTCCGGCGGCGAGGCGTCGTCGACGATGATCACCTCGACGTTGCGCCAGGACTGGTCGAGGATCGAGCGCACCGCGGTGATCAGCCCCTCGTCGGGGCGGAACGCGGTCACGATCACCGAGATCCGCTCCGGCGCCTCGACGCTGGGCACCGCGGCCGCGACGGTCAGCCGGTCGAACGGCGGCACGCCCTCCTTGTGCTCGAGGGCGAGCGGCGGGTCGGGCAGCAGCTCGCGGAACGCGGTGAGCCACGGGAGGACCGGCCCGTTGCCGGCGAACGGATTCGCCAGATCGAGCTCCAGCTCCGTCCGCACCCCCTCCCCCACCTGCTTGTACGCCCGCAGCAGCGCCCTGGCCCGCTCGGGGCCCTGCCAGGCGAAGACGAGCTGCGCGTGCAGGCCCTGATGCGCCGACGGCAGCGCGGCGGCGCCGAGCGCGACCCGGATCAGGTCGTAGACGGCCAGCGCGTCGGTCCGGTCCTCCGGCAGCATGTCCTGCTGTGCCAGGGTCTGCGCCAGCCCGGCCAGCACCGTCGGCTTGACCTGGCGCCGCCGCTTGCTGAGCCAGCGGCTGTCACCGGCGCGGGCGGCGCCGAGCAGGTCGGCGTAGGACCCGCTCTCCTGCAGGCCGGCGCGCGCCAGCAGCCGGCGCGCGCCGAGCGAACGGATCCGGATCGCCGTCGGCGGCAACGCGGACCGCACGTGGTACCGGACGATTCTCAGGTAGTCGTCAAGCAGACCGGGTGTCTCCCCCATGCGGCAACAGACCTCTTCACGTACGCCCTGGATGTCGATAGGGCCAACGTCGAGGAAGCGATCGAGGTGACGGTCCGGCCCTCGGCGTCGTCGCACGATCCGTCGCGGCGGCGCCGGGCCGCCTCAAACGGCGGCGAGCACGGCCGCCTCGACCCGTTCCCGGGCCGCCGCGTCCGCCCACGCCCCGACGAGGTAGAACGCGTCCACCACGTCGCCGCCCAGCGTGGAGATGCGGGCCGCCCGCACCTCGGCGCCGGCCTCGTCCAGCGCGGCCGCCACCCGAAAGAGCAGGCCCGCCGAGTCGGCCGCGCGCAGCTCCAGCACGACCGCGTCGGTGGCGGCGCCGCGGTGCCAGACCACCCGCGGCGCGGCGCCGCCCCGGGCCGACATCGCCCGGGCGCGCA
>NZ_JBEZXZ010000112.1:0-28273 GCF_040638275.1 Actinoplanes sp. NPDC026623
GCTGCACGCCGCCGCGGCGGTCGTGGCGACCAGCTCGGGCGCCGCCCGCCGGCTCGAGGCCCTGCACGACCTGCCCGCCGGCAGCGTGCACGTCGCCGCGCCGGGCGTCGACCCCGCCCCGGCCGCGGAACCCTCGCCCGCGGGCGGCCGGCTGTTGTGCGTCGCCGCGGTCACCCCGCGCAAGGCGCAGGACGTCCTGGTCACGGCCCTGCGGTCGATCGCCGACCTGCCCTGGACCTGCACGCTGGCCGGCGCGCTCGACCGCGCGCCGGCCTTCACCGACCGGGTCCGCGACCTGGCCGCCGGAGACGGAGTCCGCGGCCGGATCCACCTGGCGGGCACCCGGACCGGTCCGGCGCTCGCGCACAGCTACGCCGAGGCGGACCTGCTGGTGCTCCCGTCGCTGGCCGAGACGTACGGCATGGTGGTTACCGAGGCCCTCGCCCGCGGCGTGCCCGTGCTCGGCACCCGGGTCGACGGCGTGCCCGAGGCGCTCGGCAGCGCCGCCGACGGCAGCACGCCCGGCGAGCTGGTGCCGCCGGGCGACCCCGAAGCACTGGCCGCGGCGCTGCGCCGCTGGCTGACCGACCCGCGGCTGCGGCGGTCCTGGCGGGCCTCCGCGCTGGACCGCCGGACCGGCCTGCGGGGCTGGGACGACACGACCCGACGATTGAGCGAGGTATTGGACCGATGACCGGAGAGTTCAGTTCGACCTGGCTGACGCTGCGCGAGCCCGCGGACGCCGCGGCCCGCGCGCGGGACCTGATCGAGGCGCTGCACCTGCCGGCCGGCGGCGAGCTGGTCATCCGCGACCTCGGTTGCGGCACCGGTTCGCTGGGCCGGTGGCTGGCGCCGCGGCTTCCCGGCCCGCAGCGCTGGGTGCTGCAGGACCGCGACCCCGCGCTGCTCGCGCACGCCGCCGCGCACCTGCCGGCGGCGGCCGCGGACGGCGGCGCGGTGACGGTGGAGACCGCGCAGGGCGACGTGACGGCGCTCACCGCCGAGGACCTGGCCGGCACCCACCTGGTCACCTGCTCGGCCCTGCTCGACCTGTTCACCACCGAGGAGGTCGCCGCGCTGGCCGAGGTCTGCGTCGCGTCGGACACCCCGGCCCTGTTCACCCTGTCCGTGGTGGGCGAGGTCACCATGGATCCCGCCGACCCGCTGGACGCCGAGGTCGCCGACGCGTTCAACGCCCATCAGCGGCGGGCCGTCGGCCACCGGATGCTGCTCGGGCCGGAGGCGGTCGGCGCCGCGGCGGAGGCCTTCGCGCGGGCCGGCGCGGCCGTGACCGTGCGGGACAGCCCGTGGCGCCTCGGGCCGGAGCAGGCCGAGCTCACCGCCGAGTGGCTCCGGGGCTGGGTCGGCGCGGCCGCCGAGCAGCGCCCCGAGCTGGACCTGGACGGGTACCTGAGGGACCGGATCGAGGCCGCCGAGGCGGGCCGGCTGCAGGTAACGGTCGGGCATCAAGATCTTCTCGCGCAAAAAGTCTGAACCACCTGCCATCGCCTGGACGTATTAGTCCCAAGAGGGTGAACCAGAGGGGGCAGCAGCATGAACCGATCGATCTGGGCGTGGGCGCGGGTACTCGGCGGGATGGGAATCCTCGCCGTGTTGCTCTGGCGCCTGGGTACCGGCGCCTTCGTCGACGGGCTGCGGGTGATAAACGGCCCGACGCTGGTCGCGGCGTTCGCGATCGGCGTCGCCACCACGGTGTTCTCGGCCTGGCGGTGGTGCCTGGTGGCCCGCGGGCTGGGCATGAAGCTCACCCTCAGGGGCGCGATCGCGGACTACTACAAGGCGCTGTTCATCAACGCCGCCCTGCCCGGCGGGGTGCTCGGTGACATCGACCGCGCGGTCCAGCACGGCCGCGAAGAGGGCGACGTCGGCAAGAGCGTGCGCGCCGTGGTGCTCGAGCGCACGGCGGGACAGGTGGTGCTGGTTTCGGTCGGCGTGACGGTGCTGCTGACCGTACCGTCGCCGGTCCTGACCCACCTCGAGGCGCACGCCCGCGGGATCGCCGTCGCGGCCGCGACCACCGCCGGCCTCGCGGCCGTGCTGTTCTTCGCCTTCTCCCGGCTGCGCCGCGGCGCGTCCCGCTGGGCGAACGCGGCGCGGACCGGCGTCGCGGAGGTCCGTTCCGGGCTGCTCGCCCGCCGCAACTGGCCGGGCATCGTGCTCGCCTCGACGGTGGTCCTGGCCGGGCACCTGGCGACGTTCGTCGTGGCCGCCCGCGCCGCCGGCTCGAACGCCTCGCTGCTGCGCCTGGCGCCGCTGATGCTGCTCGCGCTGCTGGCCATGACGCTGCCGGTGAACATCGGCGGCTGGGGGCCCCGCGAGGGTGTCACCGCGTGGGCGTTCGGCGCGGCCGGGCTCAGCGCCACCCAGGGCCTGACCATCGCCGTGGTCTACGGCCTGTTCGCCTTCGTCGCCGCGCTGCCGGGCCTCGTCGTGATCATCGCCCGGGCGCTGGCCGGGGCGCGGGCCAGGGCCGCCGCCCGGGTCGCCGCCGCCGCGCCGGTCGCCGAGCCGATCACGCTCGCCCTGCCGGTCGTCGTCCCGCCGCAGAGGATCATGCTGCCGGTGCGGGAGCTGGTCGTAAGCGGTGCTTGAAAGTGCCATGACCTCGCGTTCGCATTATGTTGGACGTCGGGGTGACGGTGGTCGCTCGATAGGGGGACCATCAGTGCCGGAGCGACCGTACGTGCTGCTCAGCTGCGGGATGTCCATCGACGGATACGTGGACAGCCCGAGCGACGAGCGGTTGTTGCTGTCCAACACCGCCGACTTCGACCGGGTCGACGAGGTCCGGGCCGGCTGCGACGCGATCCTGGTCGGCGCCGGCACGATCCGCCGGGACAACCCGCGGCTGCTGGTCCGCGACGAGACCCGGCGCAAGACCCGGGTGGCCCGCGGCGAGCAGCCGGACCCCGTCAAGGTGACCGTGACCAACAGCTGTGACCTGGATCCCGCGGCGAGCTTCTTCGCCGTGGGCGAGGCCGACAAGCTCGTCTACTGCGCGACCTCCGCCCTCCCCAACGCGCGGCGCCGGCTCGGCGCGGTCGCTACGGTGATCGACGGCGGCGACCCGGTCGACCTGGGGCGGGTCGTCACCGATCTGCACGCTCGCGGCGTCGACCGCCTCATGGTCGAGGGCGGCGGGACGATACACACCGGCTTCCTCACCGCCGGCCTCGCCGACGAGCTGCAACTGGTGGTGGCGCCGTTCTTCGTCGGCGATTCGCGGGCGCCGCGCTTCGTCGGCGACGGCGAGTTCCCGTGGGGGCCGCAGCGCCGCGCGGACCTCACCGAGGTGCGCCAGATCGGCGACGTCGTGCTGCTGCGGTACGCGCTCTCCGACCGCTACCGGGACTGACTCCGGTGGCCGAAATACGTGAAGATCGAAATGGGGGGCGGATGTCCGAGACGCTGGACTTGGGGATGATTCCGAAGGCCACGGTACGGACGCGCGTCACCGTCCCGCTGCGCTTCGCCGACGGCTACGCGACGACGGCGCGGGTGCTGACCTTCGACGGGCTGGTCGACGGCGGGGAACACCTCGCGCTGGGCCTCGGCGACTGGGAGCGGGCCCTGTCCGCTACGCCCCTGGTCCGCCCGCACAGCGAGTGCCTGACCGGCGACGTGTTCGGCAGCCAGCGCTGCGACTGCGGCCCGCAGCTGCGCGAGGCGGTGGAGCGCATCGCCGAGACCGGCGGCCTGCTGCTCTACCTGCGCCAGGAGGGCCGCGGCATCGGCCTGTACGCGAAGCTGGACGCGTACGCGCTGCAGGACGCCGGGCTGGACACCTACGAGGCGAACGTGGCGCTGGGCCGCGGCGAGGACGAGCGCGACTACACGGCGGCGGCACAGATGCTGCTGGCGCTGGGTGCCAAGCGGATCCGGCTGCTGAGCAACAACCCGGACAAGGCGGCGCAGCTCGAGGCGCGGGGCGTGCGGATCGCGGAGCGGATTCCGACGGGCGTGCACCTGTCCTCGGCCAACCTGCGCTACCTGACCACCAAGGCCTCGCACACCTCGCACACCCTGGAACTGCCCGGCCTGTGACCGGCCCGGTGGCGTGACTCCCGCCCCCGGGCCGGCCCGGCGGGCTACGCCGGGAGGACCCACCTCTGGTTGGCGCCGGTGCCGCAGGCCCAGATCTGCAGCGGGGTGCCGTCGGCCGAGCTCGGGCCGGTCGCGTCGAGGCACTTGCCGAGCGAGCTCAGCGTGCCGTTCGCCGAGGGGGCCCACTGCTGCGCGGCGCTGCCGTTGCAGTCGTAGAGCTGGACCCTGGTGCCGTCGGCCGGGTTGGCGCCCGCGACGTCCAGGCACTTGCCGAGCGACCTGATGGTGGCGTCCGCGCCGATCGTCCACTGCTGGGCGGCGGTGCCGTTGCAGCCGTACAGCTGGACCCTGGTGCCGTTCGCCGGGTTCGCGCCGGCGACGTCGACGCACTTCGCGCCGTAGCCGGTGAGCTGACCGGTCCGGGTGCCGCCACCCGGACCCGCGTCGCCGGCACCGGCCCAGACGTAGGTGGCGACGGTCTTGGCCGGCAGGCTCGCGGCGAACTGCCGGTCGCCGGCCCGGACGGTGAGGTCCCGGGCCGCGCCGGTCTGGTTGACCACGACGGTGACCAGCGAGTTGTCGGGGTTGACGAAGGCGACGTCGGTCAGCGTGGCGGCGGAGCCGTAGCCGCTGGCCACCCGCCGGGCGCCGGGCTGCACGAATTTCGAGAACTGGGCGATCATGTTGTAGTCGGGCAGCCGCCAGAAGGTGTCCGGGCCGGCCGGGTTCTGGATCAGCATGCTCGGGTCGGGCGAGCCGGACCAGCGCTCGGGCGCCCGGTTCTGGTCGAGCATCGACACCCAGCCCTGGTAGAGGGTGGCCTGGTTGCGGAAGTACTGGACGATCCGGTCGGCGCCCGCGGTGCCCCAGACCGAGCGCTCGGTCATCATCACGTCCTTGTCCGGGTACGCCGCCTTGACCGTCGCCATCGTCGACGGGTCGCCCGCGTAGTCGTGGAAGGCGAAGCCGTCCACCGATGACGCCGCGTCGCCGCCGGCCATCACCCCGGCGGCGTAGCTCGCGCCCTCGGAGAAGTTGTGGTCGAAGGCCCAGATCTTCGTGGCGCCGGCGCCGTTGGCCGTCAGCTCGGTGCGCAGGGCCTTCGCCAGCCGGCGTTCCTGGTCGGCGGTGACCAGCATGCCCGGGTAGTCCGGCGGGGCGAACAGCGGCTCGTTCTGCAGGGTCAGCGCGTGGATCGGGATGCCCTGCGCGGCGTACGCCTGCACCGCCTTGCGGTAGTACGTGGCCAGCGCCGGGATGTGCGTGCTGTTCAGGCTGCCGCCGATCAGGGTGTCGGGCGTCTTCATCCAGCCGGGCGCGGTCCACGAGCTCGCGAAGATCTTGATGTTCGGATTGATGGCGAGGGCCTGCCGCAGCGTCGAGATGATCCCGTGGTCGAGGTCGCGCTGGATCGAGAAGCGGGACAGCGAGGGGTCGGCCACGCCGTCGTCGTAGGTGTAGAAGTCGTGCGAGGTGAAGTCGCTGGTGCCGAATGTGATCCGGACGACGTTGAAGCCCGCGCCGGCGACCGGGTCGACGAGCGCGCGCAGCGCCCGGTCGCGGCCGGCGGCGCTCATCCGGGAGAGGTTGTAGATCGTCGACTCCTCGAGCGAGGAGCCGACGCCGAGGATTGGTCTGGAACCTGCTGGTGGTGTCGACGGTGATCGTCGCCGCGCCGGCCGGCGCGGTCGGGATGTCGGCCTGCCGGGACAGCTGGTACGGGGTGCCGGCGAGCCCGGTCGCGGGGCTGGTGAACCAGTTGCCGCTCTTCGGCTCGTAGCCGGCGGTGCGCGACTCGGAGCTGAGGTAGGCCTGCACGACCGGCGCGGCGGCCGCGTCGGCCGCGGGTACCGCGAGGGCGGTGCCGGCCAGTAGTCCGGCGGCGAGCAGGGCGGTCCGGCGCATGGTGCTCCTCGGGATTCTTCACGTCTTGAATTAACTGATAGGAATCTTTCCCAATGGGAGCGACGGGAGTCAATGGGCCACGGTTCCGGAACCGTTCTCGCGTTGTCCACAGGGCCTGAGCCGGCGCCGGGCGGGGTCACTACTATCGCGGGGTGACTTCCGCTCCCGAGATCGACCGGTCCCCCGCCACCGAGGTGCTCAACCGGGTGTTCGGTTACTCCGGATTCCGCGGCGAGCAGCGCGAGATCATCGAGCACGTCATCGCCGGCGGCGACGCCCTGGTGCTGATGCCGACCGGCGGCGGCAAGTCGCTGTGCTATCAGATCCCCGCGCTGGTGCGCGACGGCGTCGCGGTGGTGATCTCCCCGCTGATCGCCCTCATGCAGGACCAGGTCGACGCGCTGCGCACCCTGGGCGTGCGGGCCGGCTTCCTCAACTCGACGCAGGACTCCGGCGAGCGCCGCCTGGTCGAGCAGGCCTTCCTCGACGGCAAGCTGGACCTGCTCTATGTCGCGCCCGAGGGCCTCGGCGTCCCGGCGACCCAGCGGCTGCTCGACCGCGGCACGATCGCGCTGTTCGCCATCGACGAGGCGCACTGCGTCTCCCAGTGGGGCCACGACTTCCGCCCCGACTACCTCGCGCTGTCGATGCTGCACGAGCGCTGGCCCGACGTGCCGCGCATCGCGCTCACCGCCACGGCGACCACCGCGACGCACGGCGAGATCGCCACCCGGCTCGACCTGACCGGCGCCCGGCACTTCACCGCCGGCTTCGACCGCCCCAACATCCAATACCGCATCGTGGCGAAGAACGAGCCCCGCCGGCAGCTGCTCGACCTGCTGCGCACCGAGCACCCGGGCGACGCCGGCATCGTCTACTGCCTGTCGCGCGCCTCGGTGGAGAAGACGGCCGACTTCCTGGTGCAGAACGGCATTCCCGCGCTGCCCTACCACGCCGGGCTCGACTCGCGGGTCCGCGCGGCCAACCAGTCCCGCTTCCTGCGCGAGGACGGCCTGGTGATGGTCGCCACGATCGCCTTCGGCATGGGCATCGACAAGCCCGATGTGCGCTTCGTCGCCCACCTCGACCTGCCGAAGTCCGTCGAGGGCTACTACCAGGAGACCGGCCGGGCCGGGCGCGACGGCCTGCCGTCCACCGCCTGGCTGGCCTACGGGCTGCAGGACGTGGTGCAGCAGCGCAAGATGATCGAGACCTCGGAGGGTGACTTCGCGCACCGCCGCAACCTCGCCGCCCACCTGGACGCGATGCTGGCGCTCTGCGAGACGGTGCAGTGCCGCCGCTCCCGCCTGCTGGCCTACTTCGGCCAGCCCGGCGCCGCCGACTGCGGCAACTGCGACACCTGCCTCAATCCCCCCGAGTCCTGGGACGGCACGATCGCGGCGCAGAAACTGCTGTCGACCGTGCTGCGCCTGCAGCGCGAGCGCGGCCAGAAGTTCGGCGCCGGCCAGTCCATCGACATCCTGATGGGCAAGACCACCGAGAAGGTCACCCAGTTCCGGCATCACGAGCTGAGCGTCTTCGGCATCGGCGCGGACCTGCGCGAGGCCGAGTGGCGCGGCGTCGTCCGGCAGCTGCTGGCGCAGGGCCTGCTCGCGGTCGAGGGCGACTACGGCACCCTGGTGCTCACCGACGAAAGCGGCAGCGTGCTCCGCCGCGAGCGCCAGGTCATGATGCGCCGCGAGCCGGAGCGCGCGGCCCGCGCCCCGAAGGCCCGCTCGAGCAAGGCGGCCCCGGCGGCCGAGCTGCCGCCGGAGGCGGCGCCGCTGTTCGAGCGGCTGCGCGCGTGGCGGGCCGCCGCGGCCAAGGAGGCGGGCGTCCCGGCCTACGTGGTCTTCCACGACGCGACGCTGCGGCAGATCGCCACCCAGCGCCCGGGCAGCCTGGCGGAGCTGTCCACGGTCAACGGTGTGGGCGAGAGCAAGCTGGCCAAGTTCGGCGAGCAGGTTCTCGCCGCCCTCGCGGAGGGCTGACGGCCGGGCGGTTCCGGCCCGGCCGTCCCGCCCGGCCCGGCCGTCCGGTTCGGGTGGGCCGCCGATCGCGTTCGGCGGCGGATAAACCTCATGCGAACGCTTCCACGGCCGAACAAACAAGCTGTGAACCCAACGTTGCCGTTCCCCATGCCGGGCACTCAGCTCGTGCACGTCGGCCGGCAGCCGATCTTCGACCGGACCGGCGACGTCGTCGCCTACGAGTTGCTGTTCCGCGGCAGCATGGACGCCGTACAGGCCGACCGCCGCGACACCTACGCGACCAGCCAGGTCATCGTGAACACCTTCACGGAGTTCGGCATCGACGAGGTCGTGGGCGACCGGACCTGCTTCATCAACCTGACCCGCGAGTTCCTCACCGGCGAGCTGGCCCTGCCGTTCGGCCCGGAACACGTGGTGCTCGAGGTGCTCGAGACCGTCAAGATCGACGAAGAGGTCATCGAGGGCGTCGCCGCGCTGGTCGCGCGGGGCTACCGGATCGCGCTCGACGACTTCGTCTGGGGCTCGGGACACGAGCGGCTGCTGCCGCTGGCCTCCTTCGTCAAGCTCGACATGCTGCTGGGCGACCTCACCCACCTGGACGAGATCGTCGCCGCCTGCCGGGCGTACCCCGGCATCCAGATCATCGCCGAGGGCCTCGAGACCGGCGAGCAGCTCGCGCTGAGCAACAGGTACGGCTTCGAGCTGCGCCAGGGTTACGTGCTCAGCCGCCCTCAGGTGCTCACCGCCACCAGCCTCACCCCCTCGCGGCTGCGCCGCCTCGAACTGCTCAGCGCGCTCAGCGCCGCCGACACCGACCTCGAGCGCATCCTGACGATCATCGCTGGCGACCCGGCGCTGACCATGCGGGTGCTGCGGGCCAGCAACTCGGCAGCGGCCGGCGCGACCTCCAAGATCTCTTCCGTACGCCAGGCCGTGGTCATGCTCGGCGTCGCGCACATCCGTCAGTGGGCCATGCTGATGGTCGTCGACGACGTCGCCGAGGCGACCGAGGAGCAGATGGCGGACGCGCTCACCCGGGCCCGCCTCTGCGAGAACGTCGCGGTGGCCTTCGGGGCGAACGCCGACGCGGCGTTCATGGCCGGGCTGATCGGGGCGGTCGCCGCCATGCTCGGCCTGTCCAACGCGGCGATGGCACACCAGCTACCGCTGAGCGCGGACATCGCCGGCGCCCTCGAGCGCGGCACCGGCCCGATCGGCCAGGTGCTGCGGGTGGTGAACGCCTACGAGCGCGGCGATCTGGCGGAGGTCGCGGCCGCGTACTCCGGCGATGATCTGACGGGCACCGTCATGGATGCGATGCGCTGGTCGCGGATGGCCGTGCAGGCCACCCAGGGCGCCCTCTGACATTGCCTATGTCCTATAGGTGAGATAGGCTTTCCCGGCCATCTCGCCGCGCGTCAGGAGAGGGTCATGACGTTGTCACCCGCCGCCCGGCTGGCCACCCCGGTCGACACCGCGGCCTACGGCGAATACCGCATCCCCGACACCCCCGGGCCGCTGCTGCGCTTCACCGGCCGGATCACCGATGACGGCGACTTCACCGCCCGGCCGTTCCGCTACCACGTGTACGGCGGCTGGTTCTGCCCCTGGTCGCAACGGGTCGCCATCACCCGCGCGCTCGCCGGGCTCGAGGACATCGTCGGCATGTCGTACGTCGACGGCGCGCGCGACGGCCGCGGCTGGGCGTTCCGGGAGCGGTACGGCCCGGACCCGGTGAACGGCTTCCCCCTGCTCCGCGACGTCTACGAGGCCACCGAGGAGGGCTTCGACGGCCACGTCTGCGTGCCGGCGCTCTGGGACCGCGCGAACGCCCGGCTGGTCAGCAACGACTGCCACGACATCGGCATCGACCTGGCCACCAGGTTCCGGCACCTGGCGGAGCCGGTGGTGCAGACCTATCCGCAGCGGCTGCGCGAGCGGATCGAGGAGCTGGACCGCTGGCTCGGCCCGGCCGTCAACCACGGCGCGGGCGCGGCCGGCGCACCCGGCGCCGCCCGCAACGCCCTGCTCGACGCGTTCGAGCAACTGGACGGCCGGCTGTCGCGATCCCGCTTCCTGCTCGGCGACGACGACCCGACCGAGGCCGACATCCGCCTCTGGGTCACGCTGGTCCGCTACGACGTCGGCGTGAACGCCGACCAAGCCGTCAATCCGGGGCTGCACGTCTACCCGCACCTGTGGTCGTACGCCCGCGAGCTGTACCGGATGCCGGCGTTCCGCGACACCACCGACTTCGCCACCTTCTCCCGGCCCGGCGCGATCCGGCCGGACTGGGACGAACCCACCCGCTGACCGGATCGCGCATGTCCGGTCGGCGTCCGTGCACCTACTATCGTGCGGTGCGTTCCAAGATTGCCGCGCTGACCTGCGCGCTCGTGCTCACCGGCTGCGGCTCCCAGAGCGAGGCGGCCGCCCCGGCGGCCCTGCCGCCCTCCCCCGCCCGGGCCGCGGCGCCGACCGCCGCGACCACCCCGGCGCCGGCCGGCGCGAGCCCCTCGGCCCCGCCCAGCGCCGCGCCGAAGCCGGTTGCGGCGCTGCCCAGCCCCGGCAACCCGGACGGCAGGGCGGCCGTGCCGGCGGAGGCGAAGGCGGCGAGCAGCCGCCGGCCCGACCGGGTCATCGGCACCGGCACGCCGGCAAGCTGCACCTCCGCGGCCGTGGTGAAGGCCGTCGCCGCCGGCGGCGTGATCACCTTCGACTGCGGCCCGGCGCCGGTGACGATCACCATGAAGGCCACCGCCAAGGTGCGCAACGACCACGGTGACGTCGTGCTCGACGGCGGCGGCCGGGTGACGCTCAGCGGCGCCGGCAAGCGCCGGATCCTCTACCAGAACACCTGCGACGAGGCGCAGCGCTTCACCACGTCGCACTGCCAGGACCAGCCGACGCCGCGGCTCACCGTGCAGAACCTGACGTTCAAGGGCGGGAACTCGACAGGCGAGGCCACCGAGGGCGGCGGCGGGGGCGCGATCTTCGTGCGCGGCGGCCGGCTCAAGGTCGTCAACTCCCGCTTCACCGGCAACCGCTGCGACGGCACCGGCCCGGACCTCGGCGGCGCGGCGATCCGCGTGCTGTCCCAGTCGCAGAACAAGCCGGTCTACGTCGTGCACAGCACCTTCACCGGCGGGATCTGCTCGAACGGCGGCGCGCTGAGCAGCATCGGCGTCTCCTGGTCGGTGCTCAACAGCGTCCTCACCGGCAACAAGGCGATCGGCCGGGGCGCCAACCCGGCCCGCGGCGGCACGCCGGGCGGCGGCTCCGGCGGGGCGATCTACACCGACGGCAACACCTTCACCGTGCGGCTCGCCGGCACCGTCGTGCGCGACAACCACGCCAACGAGGGCGGCGGCGCGATCTTCTTCGTCAGCAACGACCGCACCGGCACGCTGACGCTCGAGCACTCGTCGCTCAAGCGCAACCGCAGCGACGGCTTCGAGACCGCCGGACAGCCCGGGATCTTCTTCCTCGGAGCCCGGCTCAATTAGCGGACTTGCTTGGGTTTTCCGCCGCGGGTGGGCTCAGCCGGTGAGCGCCGGGGCCTCGTACCAGCGCAGCAGCGCCGCGCCGACCGACATCCCGCCGCCGAAGCCGGCCAGCAGGACCAGTTCGCCGTCGCGCAGCGCGCCGGAGCGCGCGGCGGCGTCGAGCGCGATCGCCATCGAGGCGCTGCCGGTGTTGCCGTAGCGGTCCAGTACCAGGTGCGTGCTGGCGGCGCCGAGCCCTGCCGCCTCGACCAGCTCCCCGATCATCACGCCGTTGGCCTGGTGCGGGACGAAGTGATCGACGTCCTGCGGGCCGAGACCGGACCGCTCGAGCAGCCCGGCCAGCACCGGCGGGACGCCGGCCATGACGAAGTCGCGGACGCCGCGGCCGTTCATCCGGAAGTGATGGTCGCCGTCGCCCACCGTTTCGGCGGAGGCGGGCAGGCGGCTGCCGCCGGCCCGGACGTAGACCAGTTCGTGTTCGTCGCCGCGGGTCACCAGCTCGACGTCGACCAGGCCGTACGGCGCGGGCACCGCGCCGACCACGGCGGCACCGGCGCCGTCGCCGAACAGGATGGCGGTGCGCCGGTCGTCGAAGTCGAGGATGCGCGAGTACACGTCCGCGGCGACGACCAGCACGACCGCGCCGGGCCGGGTGGTGACGAGGCTGTTGGCCAGCGCCAGGCCGAAGGCGAAGCCGGCGCAGACGACGTTGATGTCGAACGCGGCGGCCCGGTGCGCGCCGATGGCGTGCTGCACCAGCGAGGCGGTCGGCGGCTGCGGCGAGTCGCCCGTCGACGTGGCGACGATGAGGTAGTCGACCCGCTCGGCGGCGATGCCGGCCCGCGCGAGCGCCGCGACCGCGGCGTTGGCGGCCAGGTCGGAGGTGGCCTCGTCGGGCGCGGCGAAGCGCCGGGCCTCGATCAGCGTCTTGCCGGCGATCCATTCGGGGGTGGTGCCGCTCACCAGCTCCATCAGGTGCTCGTTCGTGACCTCGTGCTCGGGCACGTAGGAGCCCGTGCCGAGAATGCCGACGCGCGGTATGGATTGCATGTCGGCACTTATCGGCGGGCGGGCGATCCGGTTGAGGGATCGCCGCACGAGCGAAGTTTCCGCCGGGGCGCCCGTCGGCGCCCGTCGGAGAGATAATCATGACTGTGACCAATTGGGAGTATGCGCGACTCGAGTACCGGGCGGCCGGCACCTTCGGTGCGGACCGGTTCATGGACTGGACGGCCACGTTCCACCACCCGGGCGGCACGCTGCGGTGGGGCACCGACGAACGCTTCGACGACCTGCGCCACCTGAACCGGGCCGGCGCCGCGGGCTGGCAGGCGTACGACCGGGCCGCGATCCATGTGATCAACGAGCCGCATCGCCTGCACGGCGTCACGTACTCGATGCGCCGCCCGGTCCCGTAGGCGGCACCGGATTCCCGCGCGTGGCGGCCGCCTGACGGGCGGCCGTCACGCGCACACCCGCGGGTGGCTCCACAGTCGACCGCGTCCTCATGCTGCCCGCGTGCGGCATTCAAAGCGCATTCATAGATTTGAATGTTTCACTGCATGCTCCGGATTCGAGGCGAACGGACAGCGGCAATCCCCACCGGGTGAGCCGGCCGGCCACCGCCTACCACGAGTAGGAGCACCCATGGCGGAACAACGCAACGAGACCCCGACCGACAACGACGCCTACGTGCGGGAGGTACACGACAAGGGCCTGCAGTTCGATCTCCGCACGATGTCGCGGCGGCGGATGCTGACGGTGCTCGGCGGCGCCGGCGTGCTGGGCGCGGTCGGCGGCAGGCTGCTCGCCGACCAGAGTCCCGCCTCGGCGGCCTGCGTGGCCGAGGTGGAGTCGGAGACCGCCGGCCCGTACCCGGCCGACGGCAGCAACGGCGTCGAGATCCGTACCGTCGCGGGCGTCGTGCGCGGCGACATCCGGTCGTCGTTCAACGGTGCGACGGGCGTCGCCGGGGGCATCGGACTCGACTTCTCGCTGACCGTGCTCAACCTCAGCTGCGTCCCGCTGGCCGGCGCGGCCGTGTACGCCTGGCACTGCGACCGCGAGGGCCGGTACTCGCTGTACTCCAGCGGCGTCACCAACCAGAACTACCTGCGCGGCATCCAGGCCACCGACGCCACCGGCACGGCCACCTTCAGGAGCATCTACCCCGGCTGCTACGCCGGCCGCTGGCCGCACATTCACTTCGAGGTCTACTCGTCGCCGGCGAACGCGACCAACGGCCGCGGCCCGATCGTCAAGACCTCGCAGATCGCCCTGCCCAAGGACGTCTCGTCCGCGGTCTACGCGACCTCCGGCTACAGCCAGAGCGTGACCAACCTCAGCCGGATCAGCCTCGCGACCGACGGCGTCTTCCGCGACGACCTGGCCGCCCGCGAGATGGCCACCGTGACCGGCAGCGTGACAAGCGGCTACACGGCCCGCCTGACCATCTCGGTCAAGGGCTGAACCCGGTCACAGGCTACGGAGGCCGAGGGGGTACGCGCGCCATCGCGTACCCCCTCGGCCGGCGGATCAGCTGCTGAACACCTCGAACTCGGCGGCGACGACGTTGCCCGCCGCCGCCGAGGCCGTCGCGCAGTCCGTGGCGCTGCGCGGGTCGTTCTCCTGCTCGCCCGCGTAGAGCGGGTTGCCCGTGCACTGGTTGGTGAGCACCCGCAGCCGCACGTGGGTGGCCGGCGTCGGGCGGACCTGGAACGACTTCAGCAGCAGGTTCGGCACCTTCGGGCGGAACTGGCCGGTGTCGAAGGCGTTCGCCGCGCTGGCGTACGCCACCTTGTAGCCCGCGTCGGTCGCGCAGTCCGCGCCCGTCGCCGCGTTGCAGGTCAGCACCTCGAACCGGCGGACCGTGCTGTACATCGTCGAGGTCGCCGCGCCGGCGCCCGGGAACGCGCTGAGCTGCACCCGGGACACCAGCTTCGGGGCGTCCGCCGGCAGGTCGACGGTGACCTGACGGCCGGCCGCGCCGCCGGTGGCGGTCCACGCCGTGCCCTCGGCGTCATCGGTCAGCCGGCCCAGGTTCGTGCCGTCACCGGTGATGGTCGCGCCGGACGCCGCCGACGCCAGGTTGGCCGGCATGACCACGCCGATGCTCGCGGTGACACCCGGATAGACGGTCTGGGTGAAACGCTTGTGGCCGAAGCCCGCGCCGATCGCCAGGAACCGGTACGTGCCGGGCGCCAGCGTCACCGTGTCCGGCAGGTCGGTCGCCGGGTCGGTGTCGGCCACCGGGACCGTGCCGTAGTCGTAGTCGCCGACATACAGCCGGACCGGCTTGCCCGCGGCCTCGCCGAGCGCCTTGAACGACACCTCGGAGTTCTCCACGTACGGCGACGCGAAGCTCGGCACCGGGTCGGCGTCCGACGGGCCGCTCGACGCGCCGGCGCCCATGCCGCGGGCGGCGAACGCGTTCCACAGCAGGTCGGCGTTCGCGCCGTCGAAGCGCAGCGCGTCCGCGGTGATCATGTTGTCGCGCATGTCGAGCATGCTGATCGAGCCGGTCGCCGCCAGCAGGAACGAGTCGAAGACCAACTGCGCCCAGCGGCGGTTGCCCGGGCAGGCCGTGGCCGGGGTGGTGCCGGCCGCGCAGCTCTCCTGCAGCGCCCGGGTGCCCGAGCCGTAGCGGGCGATGAAGGCGCGCCGGACGTCGAAGTTCGTCGCGCTCCAGATCTCGCCGTCCGAGTGCACGGCCGCGCCGCGGTCGTAGCCGTAGTTCGAGTAGTTGAGCGGGCTGACGCTCATGTCGTAGTTGCGGATGCCGGTGGCCAGGTCGCCGGTCACGTACCCGCCGGTCACGTACGGCGTGTTGCCCCGAGGGGCGTAGCCGCTCTCGAACAGGTACTCCATCGCCATGAGGTCCGACCAGCTCTCGCCCATCGCGCCGCCCTGCGACGAGGTGATGCCGCCGTCCGGGCCGGCGATCATGCGGTTGCTGATCGCGTGGGTGTACTCGTGGCCGATGACCGACATGTCGAAGTCACCGTCGACGCACGGCGGGTACGCGCTGCCGGCAAATGGCTGCCACATGTACATGTTCGTGGTCGGCACCATGCCGTCCGGCGGGGTCGCCTGGTTGGCGTTGTTGCGCGTGGTCGCCGTGGCCGCGCCCTGCTGGGCGTTGCCGCGCTCGGCGTCGTCGCCCTTGCCGTACGCCCCGGTGTTGGTCTTCTGCAGGTTCCAGGTGGCCTCGGTGAAGCCGAGGCGGTATGACCAGTCGTGCATCCGGTTGTGCATCGCGAACAGGTTCGCGGTGGCCGCGTCGACGTCGGCCTGCTCGGGCGACGTCAGCGTGTTCGGGTCGCACCGGCTGGTGTTCCACTGATTCGTGAACGGGTAGACGTACTCGCGGTCGGGGCGGGTGGCAGCGGGCACGGCCGGGGTCCCGTTGCCCCAGAGGCGTACCGAATCGGCCGAATTGCCGGAGGTGGTGAGGGTCGGTAGCCCGGTGGTCGCGTCGAGGTCCCACGGCCGGCCGGTGGCCGGGTCGAGGACCTGCCGGGAGCAGCCGGCGGCCGTCGACGCGCACCAGGTCTGGCGGGTGTCGGCGCCGCTCGCCGGCGGGGTGGCCGGGAAGACCTTCCAGTGCGGGTCGTCCTCGGCGAAGTTGACCAGGTTCTCCCGCAGCAGCACCCTGCCGTCGCGGGCGTCGACATAGGTCGTGTAGCCGAGCGGGTGCTCGGCGTCCTTCGACATCACCACGACCTCGTACGCCGCCCGCGGGTCGGCGCCGGGCATCGGGACCGCGACCAGCCGGACCCGCGAGTCGGCCAGGTCCGCCCGGTCGATGCGCGCGTCGGCGAGCGCGGCGGCCAGGGCGTCGTCGGCGCCGAGCCGGGCGGCGGCGGGCTTGGCGGTGCTGGGGCTCAGCGACGAGGTGACCCGCAGGACGTCGCCGCCCTTGACCGCGACGGCGACCAGGCCGTCGTGTGCCGCGGGCAGGCCGCCGAACCGCTGGCGCAGCAGCACGACCGTGCCGCCGCCGACCTTGGTCTCGGCGACGGTCTCGAGGTCGTCGACCGCGGCAGAGCGCAGCGAGAACAGCCCGACGCTGTTCTTCAGGTAACCACGGGCCACCGCCTCCGGGCCGGCCCCGGGAGCGCCGGCGACGAGTCGTCCCTTCGCCGGGGTGACCGACGCCGGGGTGCCGAGGGAGTTCCAGCGGATGACGAGGTTGTCGTCGCGGGCCAGGGCGCGCTGCCCCGCGCCGGGTGCGGCGCCGCCGCCGCGGTTGTCGACGAATTCGTACTCGTCTCCGGGGTGCTCGCCGGTCAGCGGCGTCGCCGCGGCCGGCGAATCGGCGGGCGCCGCGTTCGCGGGAACCGGCGCGGTGGCGATTATCGTGGTTACGGCGAGGATTCCGGAGATGGCGGACCGTCTGCGTATGCGCACGCATGCCTCCTGGGGTCGGCCTGGAGGATCTCTCCAGACCGTCGTGACATTACGCTCGTATCGATGTTCATAGATGAACGAATTGTTTCAACGGTGCCGGCCGGCGGCCCGTCGGGTTACCTTGTCGTCCAGGGGGTCGCCGATGACCACGCTTGAACGTCTCGCCGTCGCGCTGCGCTCCGGGCTGGGCGCCGACCGGGTGATCAGCGACCGGCAGGAGCTGCGCACCTACGAGTGCGACGGCCTCGCCCACTACCGGGTCACCCCCGGCCTGGTGGTGCTGCCCCGCGACGCCGCCGAGTGCGCCCGCACCGTCCGGGCCTGCGTCGAGGCGGACGTGCCGTTCGTCGCGCGCGGCTCCGGCACCGGGCTCTCCGGCGGCGCCCTGCCGCACGCGGACGGCGTGCTGATCGTGACGTCCAAGATGCGCGCCATCGTCGAGGTGGCGCCGCAGGACGAGCGCGCGGTGGTCGAGCCCGGCGTGATCAACCTGCACGTCACCCACGCCGCCACCCCGGCCGGCTACTACTACGCCCCCGACCCGTCCAGCCAGCAGATCTGCTCCATCGGCGGCAACGTCGCCGAGAACTCCGGCGGGGCGCACTGCCTCAAGTACGGCTTCACCGTCAACCACGTGATCGGGGCGCAGATCGTCACGCCCGACGGCGACCTCGTCGAGCTGGGCGGCCGGGCACCCGACACGCCCGGCTACGACCTGCTGGGCGCGTTCGTCGGCTCCGAGGGGACGCTGGGCATCGCGACCCGGGTCACGGTGCGGCTGACCCGGCTGCCGGAGTCCGTGCGTACGCTGCTCGCCGCCTTCGGGACCACCGACCAGGCCGGCGCGGCCACCTCGGCGATCATCGCCGCCGGGGTCGTCCCGGCGGCCGTCGAGATGATGGACGCCCTCGCCATCGAGGCCGCCGAGGCGGCCGTGGCCTGCGGCTACCCGGCCGGGGCCGGCGCGGTGCTGATCGTCGAGCTGGACGGGCCGCTCGCCGAGGTGGAGGCGCAGTTCGAGCAGGTGACCGCGCTGTGCGAGCAGAACGGCGCGTTCGAGCTGCGGATCGCGGCCGACCCGGCCGAGCGGGCGCTGTTCTGGAAGGGACGCAAGTCGGCGTTCGCCGCCGTCGGCCGGATCAGCCCGGACTACATCGTGCAGGACGGGGTCATCCCGCGGACGGCGCTGCCCGAGGTGCTGCACCGCATCGGCGAGGTCTCCCGCGCGCACGGCGTGCGGGTCGCGAACGTCTTCCACGCCGGCGACGGCAACCTGCACCCGCTCGTGCTCTTCGACGACGGCGTGCCCGGGCAGGCCGAACGCGCCGAGGAGGTGTCCGGCGCGATCATCGACCTGTGCATCGAGTACGGCGGCTCGATCACCGGCGAGCACGGCGTCGGCATGGACAAGGCGAAGTACATGCCGCGGATGTTCACCGCCGACGACCTCGAGACGATGCAGTTGCTGCGCTGCGCCTTCGACCCCGCCGGGCTGGCCAACCCCGGCAAGGTCTTCCCCACGCCCCGGCTCTGCGGCGAGGTGCCCCGGCGGCGCAAGGCCACCGAAGCCGATCCGGCGGAGCTGTTCTGATGGCGCTCTGGACGGCGGCGACGCAGGCGGACACGGTCGGCGGCGTGCCGGCCCGGTTCGTCGCGGCGCCGGCGAGCACTGCGGAGGCCGCCGAGGTGCTGCGCGCTGCCGCCGACGACGACCTCGCGGTCGTGGTGCGCGGCGGCGGCAGCAAACTCGACTGGGGCCTGCCGCCGCGCCGGCTCGACCTGATCGTCGACACCCGCAACCTGACCGGCGTCGTCGAGCACGCCGCCGGGGACCTGATCATGGTGGTCCGGGCCGGCACCCCCCTCGCCGGGCTCGACCTCCCCGGTCAGCAGCTGGCCCTGGACCCGTCCCTGCCCGGCGCGACCATCGGCGGCACGGTCGCGGCGAACACCAGCGGGCCCCGGCGCCTGGCCTACGGCACCGTGCGCGACCTGCTGATCGGCATCACGGTGGTCCGGCCCGGCGGCATGGTCGCCCGCTCGGGCGGCAAGGTCGTGAAGAACGTCGCCGGGTACGACCTGGGCAAGCTGTTCACCGGCTCCTACGGCACGCTCGGGCTGATCACCGAGTGTGCGTTCCGGCTGCACCCGCGCCCCGCCGCGCGGGCCCTGGTCGTCCGCACCGCCCCGGCCGACCGGATCGGCGCGCTGCTGGCGGCCGTCCGGGCCGAGCAGGTGGTGCCGGCCGCGGTCGAGATCGACGCGCCCGCCGACGGCCCGGTCACCCTCGCCGTGCTGGTGGAGGGCACCCCCGCCGGGGTACGGGACCGGGCGGCCACCCTCTGCAAGGCGCTCGGCGCCGAGGAGACCGACGAGTTGCCGCCCTGGTGGGGCGCGTACCCGTGGGCGCGGGCCGGGATGAAGCTGACCGCGCCGCTGTCGCGGGTGCCGGACCTGCTCTCCTGCGGCGTCGCGCTGCGCGGCTCGGCCGGCACCGGCGTCCTCTACGCCGACGTTCCCGTCGACACGGCCCCGGCCGTCGTCGAGCGGCTGCGCGCGACGGCGATCCGCGCCGGCGGCCACGGGGTGGTGCTCACCGCACCGCAGCACGTGCGCGAGCGGATCGACATGTGGGGCCCGGTGCCGGGCCTGGAATTGATGCGCCGGGTGAAGGACCAGTTCGACCCGGGACACCGGTTCGCGCCGGGCCGCTTCGTGGGAGGAATCTGATGGTCGACGCCACGCCGCGCGACGTGCTGGGGCCGGTCGCCGGCGAGCCGGCCTTCGACGGGCACCGTCCGCCCCGGCTCGACATCGTCAACGACTGCGTGCACTGCGGCTTCTGCCTGACCACCTGCCCGACGTACGTGCTGTGGGGCGAGGAGGCGGACTCGCCGCGGGGCCGGATCCACCTGATGAAACAGGGCCTCGACGGCGAACCGATGACCGACTCGATGGTCCGGCACGTCGACGCCTGCCTCGGCTGCATGGCCTGCGTGACCGCCTGCCCGTCCGGGGTGCGATACGACCGGCTGATCGAGGACACCCGGGCCCAGGTCGAGCGGCGGCACGGCCGGGGCGGCCGGGACCGGGCGCTGCGGGAGGCGATCTTCGCGCTGTTCCCGTACCCGCGCCGACTGCGCCTGCTGCGCGGCCCGCTGCGCGCCTACCAGGCCAGCGGCCTGCAGGGCCTCGTCGCCCGCAGCGGACTGCTGCCCCGGCTCGCACCCACGCTGGCCACCCTGGACTCGCTGGCTCCCCGGCTCCGGCGGGTGCCGAAACCGCCCCGCCGGGTGCGGGCCCGCGGACCGCGCCGCGCGGTCGTGGGCCTGCTGACCGGCTGCGTGCAGGGCGCGTTCTTCCCGGGCGTGAACTCGGCGACCGTGCGGGTCCTCGCGGCCGAGGGCTGCGACGTGGTGATCCCGCCGGCGCAGGGCTGCTGCGGCGCGCTGAGCGTCCACAACGGGCGCGAGGCCGAGGCCCAGGGCTTCGCCCGCAAGCTGATCGACCGCTTCGAACGGGCCGGCGTCGAATACGTGATCGTCAACGCCGCCGGCTGCGGCTCGTCGATGAAGGAGTACGCGGAACTGCTCCGCGACGACCCGGCCTACGCCGCGCGGGCGACCGCGTTCGCGGCGAAGGTCCGCGACCTGTCGGAGATCCTGTTCGAGCTCGGGCCGGTCGCGCGGCGGCACCCGCTGCCGCTGACCGTCGCGTACCACGACGCCTGCCACCTCGCACACGCCCAGGGCGTCCGGGCGCAGCCGCGCGCGCTGCTGCGCGGCATACCCGGCCTCGAGGTCCGCGAGATCGCCGACCCGGAGATCTGCTGCGGCTCGGCCGGCGTCTGGAACATCCTGAACCCGGTCCCGGCGGCGGAACTCGGCGACCGCAAGGCGGCGCACGTGCTGGCGACGAGCGCGCGGCTGCTGGTGACGGCGAACCCGGGCTGCCTGATGCAGGTCGCGTCCGCGGTGCGGCGCCGGAACGGCGAGATCGCGCTGGCACACACGGCCGAGGTCCTGGACGCGTCGATCCGCGGCCTGCCGGCGTCGGCACTGCTGACGCCGCCCGGGTCGTCCGGATAGCTGCCCAACGGGTCACGGCGCAGTCGGCCGGCGGCGGACTCAGGATCTCCGGATCAGGAGTACCGATGTCCCGGCGTGGGCTGCCGGCGGGGCGTCGGCGATGCTGTGGGCATGGAGTACGTGTCCAGAGTGCCGCGACCGCCGCTGGACGGGCTGATCGACGACCTCTACTACCTGGAGGGTGCGCCGCCGTACGCCCGGCTGATGCTGCCGCCGATGCCGGGGGCGTTGCTCATCGTCAACCTCGGGGCACCGTTCCGCATCCGCGCCGGCACCGACATCGAGACGGCCGAGTACGCCGACGGCTGTGTGATCACCACGCCCACCCGCGCATTGGACTTCGGCTACCCGCTCCCGACCCGGTCCGTCGGCGCGCACGTCAAGCCGTGGGGGCTGGCGCCGTTCCTGCCGATGCCCGCGGCCGAGCTGTGCGACCGGCCGGTGACGATGGAGCAGGTTTGGGGCCGGCCCGCCGTTGCCGAGCTGCGGGACCGGCTGGCCGCGGCGGACGGACCGCACGAGATGCTGACGCTGCTCGAGGAGGATCTGATGCGACGGCTGCGCGGGACCCGCGGCCTGGGGCTGGTCCGCCAGTTGAGCAGCGTCATCGCGGCGACCAGCGGGACGGTGGCGATCGGCGACCTGAGCGCGGCAGCCGGCGTCAGCAGCACTCATCTGGCACAGCGGTTCAAGGAGCTCATCGGCGTCACGCCGAAGCGGCTGGCCCGCACCCACCGCTTCGCCGCCACCGTGTTGGCGATCGACCCCGCCGGACCGATCGACTGGGGTGACCTCGCCGGTGGCGCGGGCTACTTCGACCAGGCTCACTTCGGCCACGAGTTCCGGGCGTTCACCGGGCTCACGCCGACCCGGTACGTCGAAGTCCGGCGGCGGTTCCTGCGCGAACATCCCGGCCACGCGCTGGACGGCTGGCCGCTGCCGGTCGATTGATTTCTTACAAGAGCGGCAGCTCACGAGAAGCTAATTTGAGGGGCACCCAGAAGCAGAGGAGGCCCCCGTGGGCAAGGTGGTCATGTACGGCTCGGTGTCGGTGGACGGCTTCGTCGCGGACGAGAATGACCAGCCCGGGCCGCTGTTCGACTGGTTGTCCGGCGGTGACGTCCCGTTGGACGAGAGCGGCCTGGTGACGGTGTCGCAGACGTCCTACGACCACACCCGGCCGTACTGGGACCAGATCGGGGTGACGGTCGTCGGCCGGCACGTCTTCGACCTGACGGACGGCTGGGACGGCAAGCCGCCCGCCGGGATCGACCACGTGGTCGTCGTGACGCACCGGCCCGCGCCCGAGGGCTGGGACCCCGGGGCCCCGTTCCACTTCGCCGGCGGCGTCGAGGCGGCCGTGGTCGAGGCGCAGGAGCTTGCGGGCGACCGCATCGTCGAGGTCGCCGCCGGCGACGTCGGTGGCCAGGTGCTCGCCGCGGGCCTGGTCGACGAGGTGCGCATGGACGTCGTGCCCGTGGTGTTCGGGTCCGGAAAGCGCTACTTCGGGTCGGTCCATGCGCAGCACCTGTTGGATGATCCGGACGTGGTGATCCAGGGCGACCGGGTGCTTCACCTGCGCTATCGGGTGCGCCGCCGACCGACCTGAGCGGCCAATTCGACCTTTCGCCTCTGTCGTTCCTTCTCGGTGACCGGCCGGATAAACGTCAGTTCAAAAAAATGCCGTCAGAGGAGCCCGGGACGGGTGCCGCCGACGAGGAATACCGACAACCAATCGGCCCATCGGTCCGTCGCGTCGCATCCGCAACTGGGCCGCACATCGGCACCATGACCGCGAAACGTGGGTGAACAGGTCTCGCTGAAGTGACGGGTCCGGCTTACCGCGACCCTTGGTGCCGCCGATAAAAGGCGGCCTGAACGCGTCGATTGATGCGCACGTCTCCGGCAATTTCAAAATCATTTTTTCAAACCCCCGGACAGGCCCCGGCGATTCATGTTTCCATATCCGGGACTTAACGCTCCCGTAGCAAAAGGGGTGGACATGAAAACGGCAGCGCGAATGACGACGGTGGGCGTGGGCCTGCTGGCCGGTGCGACGCTCGGGATGGGAGCGGCGGCTCAGGCCGCGCCCGCCACCGGGCAGGCCGCAACGGGCAGCTCGATCGGCCAGCAGCAGAACCGTCAGTACAACGACGAGATCGTCGGCTACTACCGCAACTACTGGATGTGTGACCGGGCCGGCAGCTTCGGTGAGCGCCGTGGCGCCTGGGACGACTACACCTGCTGGCGCGTGCGGTGGGGCTTCCACCGCGGCCACTGGGCCCTGGTCGTCGATGACTACTACTGGAACGGCGGCGGGGCCGACCACTGGCGCCCGGGTTACTGGCCGAACAGCTGGCCGAACCGGCCGCCCTGGTACGGCGGCGGCCACTGGAACGGCGGCGGCAGCAGCGACCACCACGGTGGCGGCGGCTACGGTAACGGCGGCGGCGACCACGGCGGCGGCTACGGCAACGGCAACCACGGCGGCGGCGGCGGCAACGGCAACCACGGCGGCGGCGGCTACGGCAACCACGGTGGCGGCGGCAACGACGACCACGGTGGCGGCGGCAACGACGACCACGGTGGCGGCGGCGGCAACGACGACCACGGCGGCGGCGGCTCCGGCGGCGGCCACGGGGGCGGTGGTCACTAACTACAGAACCGCTCTGTTTGCGGGTCGCACCCCGGCGGGTGCGGCCCGCAAGCCGTTCGTCACCCTCGCGCCCAGACCGGCAGGGTTGCTACGGTCACGCGCCGTTGCTTGCTGAAGAGGGATGCCGTGAGCCTTACGCGCCGTTGGCTCGTCGGAGCCGTCACCGCCCTGGCATGCGCCGCGGCCGGCGCCGGCGCGGCCGGCTTTCACGGCATCGGGCCACTGGCAAGCCTGGCGGTGACCGAGACGCGGCTTGAGCCACAGCTCGCCATCACGAATTCGCCAGGTGATCCTCTCGTTGTGTTCGTGGCCGTGACCTGGACGAAAGAGGGCTACTGCGCGGAGCAGTTCGAGGTCCAAGCGGCCGAGACACCGACGGAGGTGAGGGTGGGGACGGTCGTGAGCCGTGAGAACCGCGCGATGCCGTGTGCGGGCCTGGGCACCGTCAACAACCTGGCCTGGGTCCCGCTGACCCTGGCCGCACCGCCGGGTAGCCGGACGGTGTTACGAAGCAGCGATGGTTCCGCCCTGCCGGTCCGCGATCGGCAAGGCGCCGCACGGGCACGCTGAGCCGGATTCGCTCGCGCAGCGCGCCGACTGAACGCCACCGAGCCCCCGGTGGTCCGGACAGTGGCGCTGTCGCACATCAGTCGTCCGGTCACCCGAAGTCCTGCGTCCGTCCGGCTCCGCATCCCGGCTCGCAGTGGCACTGACCGTAGAAGGACTGACCGGCAAGTGAGTCGGCGAGGTCGCTGTGGCCCATCTGATTGAGCACTGCGACGACTCGGGCGATCACCTCGGGAAACGCTGTGGCCATGGTCGGCCTCGGCGGTTCGGGGGGCTGGTTCGGTCCAGTCATGTCGGTCACGCTCCCATGCCGGCGCCTCGAGCGGACGGCCGGGAGACGGCCCAGCGCCATGATTGATCTACGGAATCGCGTCCGCTCCGGCCCGCACCGCGTACACGGGTGGGCCCGCCCCGTACGCCCACCCCATACCGGGCGGGCCCACGCCGCCCGCGAGCGCGGCCCGGGCGCCTGTTCCGCCGTCGCCACTGCTCGCTGCTCATGCCCCCGTCGCATCGGCCGGCAGGACCTGCCGGCCGCCCTGGGTCAGGGCTGGTTGATGATCGGCCGGGGCGGGGTCGCCATGTTCGCCCCGATGAAGAAGCTCGGGTGCGGCGGCTGGTTGTAGGCCGTGTTCTGCCAGGCCAGCGCCATCCGGTACTGGGAGTCCTGGAGCAGCGTGGTGATCCGGCGGTCCGTCGCGGTCGGCGTCGCGTAGATGCGCAGCGCCGTGTTGGCGGTGTTCGGCCAGATGACCTCCTCGCGCCAGTCGCCCCACAGGTCGCCGGAGAGCGACGGGGTCGACTTCGTGCCGTTGTTGGAGTGCACATCCGAGGCGGTCAGCAGCCGGGTGTCCGACGAGGTGCCGTACTTGTCGATGTGCGTACCGTCGAGGAGCTCGCGGACCGGGTCGCCGTCCCACCAGGCCAGGAAGTTGGTCGAGCCGGGCTTGCGGCTCGACACCACGGAGCCCGAGGGGTTGCGCACGCCGTCCGCCGCCGCGGACCAGGATTCCGCGCCGGCGCTGCCGGACCAGATGTCGCCGGACACCCCTCGGCCGTTGTCGCCGTTCGCCGGGGTGGACCAGATCACCTGGCCGGTACGGGCGTCGGCGAACCACGATGACGGCTTGCTGGAGTCCTCGTCCACCTTGAACACCTCGAGGCCGGAGCGGGACGGGTCCAGGTCGCCGACGTGCAGGGTGTCGCCGTGTCCGAGGCCGGTGTTCCACAGCTTGGCCCCGTTGTCGTCGATCGCCAGCGAGCCGTAGATGATCTCGTCCCGGCCGTCGGCGTCCACGTCCGCGACCGACAACTGGTGGTTGCCCTGCCCGGCGGTGCCGGAGTTGGTGGAGCTGTTGCTGTCGAAGGTCCAGCGCCGGGTGAGCGTCCCGTTGCGGAAGTCCCAGGCGACGACGACGGTGCGGGTGTAGTAGCCGCGGGCCATGACGAGGCTGGGCCGGGTGCCGTCGAGGTAGGCGGTGCCGGCCAGGAAGCGGTCGACCCGGTTGCCGTACGAGTCGCCCCAGGAGGAGACGGTGCCGCGCGGCGGGACGTAGTCGACGGTGGACAGGGCGGCGCCGGTGCGGCCGTCGAACATCGTCAGGTATTCGGGGCCGGTGAGGATGTAGCCGCTCGAGTTGCGGTAGTCGGCGCTGGAGTTGCCGATCACCTGGCCGGTGCCCGAGACGGTCGCGTCGGCGGTCTTCATGGCCACCTCGGCGTCACCGTCGCCGTCGTAGTCGTACGCCTGGAACTGGGTGTAGTGCGCTCCCGCCCGGATGTTCCGGCCCAGGTTGATGCGCCACAGCCGGGCTCCGCTGAGTTCGTAGGCGTCCACGTAGACCGGGTCGGTGACGCCGGACTGCGAGTTGTCCTTGGAGTTCAGCGGGTCCCACTTGAGGATGATCTCCAGCTGCCCGTCGCCGTCCAGGTCGGCGACGCTGGCGTCGTTCGCGGCGTACGCGGAGCTGTTGGGGTTCTGGATCGGCACGTCGAGGTAGCCGTTGGCGAAGTTCAGCGACGCGCCGGAGGCGGCCTGCTCGACCCCGCCGACGACGGCCCGCACCGTGTACGCGGATCCGGCCGCGGCCCCGGCGTCGAGGTAGTTGGTCGAGGCGGTGATCGGCGTGCCGTTCACCTTGGTCGAGCCGCGGTAGACGTTGAAGCCCACGTCGGCGGGGTCGGCGGCGAGCCAGCGCCAGCTGACCAGGTTGCCGCTGCCGGAGCGGACGCTGATGAGCCCGCGGTCGAGCCGCTCCATCTGCCGGCCGGCCGCGTTGGCCGGCGGCGGGGTGGTCGGCGGGGGCGTCGCCGGTGAGGTCGGCGGCGGGCTCGTCGGCGGCGAGGCCGGCGGCGACGTCGGCGGCGAGGTCGGCGTGGTGCCGCCGGTGCAGGCCACCCCGTTCAGGGTGAACGCGGTGGGGTCGGTGTTGGTGCCGGTGGTCGCGCCGTTGAAGCCGAACGACGTGGACGCGCCGGTGCCGAGCGCGGCGTTGTAGCCGGCGTCCTTGACGCTCACCGAGGAGCCCGACTGGGTGACGACCCCGTTCCACAGCTGGGTGACGGTCTGGCCCGAGCCGAAGGTCCAGCCCAGGGTCCACCCGTTGAGCGGGTCGCCCAGATTGGTGATCTCGACCGAGGCGCCGAAGCCGCCCTGCCAGGTGTTGGTGACCGCGTAGGCGACCCGGCAGCCGGCCGCCGCCTGCGCGTCCACGGCCGTCAGCAGCGCGGCCCCGAGAGCCACGACGCCCAGGCCGGCGATCTTTCCGATGGTCGCCATGGAGATCCCCTCACAGTGACACGTATCAATTGGGAGCGCTCCCAAGAGTGCCGCCGCGAAATAGTTACGTCAACCCCCCGAAATTTTTAGGAAATTAACTTTGATGAATCTCTTCCCTATCTATGGGAGCGCTCCCGTGTCATGATGCGACCACTCCCCCTTTCGCGGTTCAGTAGCCGAGGTGAAGCGATGTCCCCCAGAAAGCTGCTCGCCGCCGCGGCCGCGGCCACGCTCGCCGGAATCGGCCTGCTCGCCGCTCCGGCGTCCGCCGCGGCCGGCTGCCGCGTCGCCTACACCGTCACCAGCCAGTGGCCGGGCGGCTTCGGCGCGTCCGTCGCGATCACCAACCTCGGCGACCCGGTCGCCGGCTGGACCCTGGCCTTCCCGTTCCCCTCCGGCCAGACCATCACCCAGCTGTGGAACGGCGCGGTCAGCCAGTCCGGCGCGGCGGTGTCGGTGCGCGACGCCGGCTACAACGCCGCCATCGGCACCAACGCGACCACGTCGTTCGGCTTCAACGGCGCCTGGACTTCCGCGAACGGCGTGCCGGCGTCCTTCACCCTCAACGGCGTGACCTGCACCGGCGGCGTCACCACCCCGCCGACCACGACCGCACCCACCACGCCGCCGACCACCCCGCCGCCGACCACCCCGCCGCCCGGCACCAAGGTGCGCGTGATGCCGCTCGGCGACTCGATCACCGGATCGCCGGGCTGCTGGCGGGCGCTGCTCTGGCAGCGGCTGCAGCAGGCCGGGCAGACCCAGGTGGACTTCGTCGGCACGCTGCCCGCACAGGGCTGCGGCTTCGCCTACGACGGCGAGAACGAGGGACACGGCGGCTTCCTGGCCACCAACGTCGCCGACCAGAACCAGCTACCCGGCTGGCTCGCGGCCACCAGCCCCGACGTGGTGATGATGCACTTCGGCACCAACGACGTGTGGAACAACCGCTCCCCCGCCACGATCCTCGCGGCGTTCACGAAGCTGGTCGGCCAGATGCGCGCCTCGAACCCGAGGATGAAGATCCTGGTGGCCCAGATCCTGCCGATGGCGCCGGGCAACTGCGCGGAATGCGGCCAGCGGGTCATCGACCTCAACGCGGCGATCCCGGCCTGGGCGGCGGCGACCACCACTGCGGCCTCCCCGGTCACCGTGGTCGACCAGTGGACGGGCTTCAACACGGCGACGGACACCCCCGACGGCGTGCACCCGAACGACAGCGGCAACCAGAAGATCTGCAACCGCTGGTACCCGGCCCTGAGCGCGGCCATTTCCTGAGCGCACGGCCGCGGCCCCGGACCTCGTCG
>NZ_JBEZXZ010000113.1:0-26858 GCF_040638275.1 Actinoplanes sp. NPDC026623
CCCCGCCGGGGCCCGCCCCCCCCCCCCCCCCGCGGGGGGGGGGGGGGGCCCCCCCCCCCCCCCCGCGGCCCCGCCCGCGCCCCCGCCGAGCACCCGGCCCGGGTGATCGCCCCCCCCCGCGGGGGGCCCCCCCCCCCGCCGGCGGCACGGCACCGGTCCCCTGCAGACAAGGAACGACAATGGCGGTACTCACGGCGGCACCGGGGCGCGGCTCCCGCGTCACCCGCCTGCGCCGGAAGATTCAGGACAACCTGCTCGCGTACGCGTTCATGGCCGCGGGCCTGGCGTGTTTCGCCTTCTTCTCCTGGTATCCGCTGGTGCGGGGCGTGATCCTGAGCTTCCAGCAGGACAACTTCGTCACCCCGCCGTACTGGGTGGGACTGGACAATTACCGTGCGCTGTTCGCCGACCCGCTCTTCTACACCGCCTGGCGCAACACCCTGCTGTTCACCGGGCTGGCCCTGATCTTCGGCTTCGTGCTGCCGTTCTTCATCGCGGTGCTGCTCAACGAGTTCCGGCACTTCAGCGGCTTCTTCCGGGTGCTGGTCTACCTGCCGGTGATGCTGCCCCCGATCGTGGCGGTGCTGCTCTGGCGCTACTTCTACGACCCGGGCAGCGGGCTGTTCAACACGGTGCTGCGCGGCGTCGGCCTGCCGGAGTCACAGTGGACGCAGTCCTCGAGCACCGCGATGATCTCGCTGGTTCTCGTGTCCACCTGGGCCAACCTCGGTGGCGCGACGCTGATCTACCTCGCCGCGCTGCAGGGCATCCCCGGCGAGCTGTACGAGGCCGCCGAGCTGGACGGCGCGAGCATCTGGCAGCGGCTGCGGCACGTCACGCTGCCGCAGATGCGGTTCATCATGCTGGTCCTGCTGCTGCTGCAGATCGTCGCGACGATGCAGGTCTTCATCGAGCCGTTCGCGCTGACCGGCACCTCGAACCCGGACACCGTCACCGTGCTCATCCTGGTCTACCGCTACGCCTTCACCGTCAACCAGGACTTCGGCCTCGCCGCCGCGATGAGCGTGCTGCTCTTCGTGGTGCTGGGCGCGTTCTCCGCGCTGTACCTGCGGCTCACCCGGACCGGGGACTGAGGAGACTGCCATGACCCTGACCGCCCCGCCCAAGGCCCCGGCCGCCGGCGACACGCCGGCACCGGCGGCGCCGCGCCGCAAGCGCGGCCTGCTCGGCACCAGCCCGGCGACCCGTACCCTCGTCTCCACCGTCGACCTGCAGCGGCACCGCGGCCTGTACTTCACCGTGCTCGGCCTGACGATCGCCCTGTTCGTGCTGGTCTTCCTCATGCCGCTGTACTGGATGTTCGCCAGCGCGGTGAAGTCGCCCGCCGAGTACGCGCTGAGCACCCCGACGCTCATCCCGCACTCCTTTCACCCGGACACCTTCGCGACCGCGTGGTCGAACATGCGCATCGCCAAGTACTTCACCAACACGCTGCTCTACGCGGCCGGCGGCTGGCTCATCGTGCTGACCTTCGACGTCGCCCTCGCGTACGCGCTCAGCAAGCTGCGGCCGATGTTCGGCAAGATCCTGCTCGGCGCGATCCTGGCCAGCCTCATGCTGCCGGCGTCCGCGCTGCTGGTGCCCGCCTACCTCACCGTCGTCGACGTGCCGCTGCTGCACGTCAACCTGCTGAACACCCCCTGGGCGCTCTGGCTGCCGGCCGCCGCGACCGCGTTCAACGTCTACGTGCTCAAGCGCTTCTTCGACCAGATCCCCGACGACCTGCTGGACGCCGCGTCGATCGACGGCGCGGGCCGGCTGCGCCAGCTCTGGTCGATCATCCTGCCGCTGTCGCGGCCCGTCCTGGGCGTCGTGTCGATCTTCATCATCATCGCGCTCTGGAAGGACTTCCTCTGGCCGCTGCTGGTGCTGCAGGACCCCGAGGCACAGACCCTCAGCGTGGCACTGCACCGGCTCGCCAACACCAGCCAGGTACCACCGACCGACCTCATGGCCGGCCTCGCCATCGCCAGCATTCCCATGATCGTCGTTTTCCTGATCTTCCAGCGCAGCATCATCGGCGGACTCTCCGCGGGCTCGATGAAGGGCTAGCACGAACCGGCTCACCGGGGCGATCAGCGTCGATCGCCGGGCCCCGTGTGCCCGAATCCCACGTCGAGACTTCAAGAAAGCAGGTAATCGTGGCTATTTCCGACCAGGATCCCTGGTGGCGAGACGCCGTCATCTACCAGGTGTACCCGCGCAGCTTCGCCGACAGCGACGGCGACGGCATCGGGGACATCGACGGCATCCGCGGCCACCTGGACCACCTGTCGGAGCTCGGCGTCGACGCCATCTGGATGAGCCCCTGGTACCCGTCCCCGATGGCCGACGCGGGCTACGACGTGGCGGACTTCCGCGACATCGACCCGGTGTTCGGCGATCTGGCCGGCGCGGAGTCGCTGATCACCGAGGCGCACGCCAAGGGCATCCGGATGATCGTCGACATCGTGCCGAACCACATCTCCAGCGAGCATGTGTGGTTCAGGAAGGCCCTCGCCGATCCGGACGCGCCGGAGCGCGAACTGTTCTGGTTCCGTCCCGGGCGCGGCCCCGACGGCGACGAGATGCCCACCGACTGGGCCGGCGAGTTCGGCGGCACCACCTGGACCCGGACCGTGAACCCGGACGGCACGCCCGGCGACTGGTACCTGCACCTGTTCACCCCGGAGCAGCCCGACCTGAACTGGGACCACCCGGCCGTGCGCGCCGAGTTCGAGGACATCCTGCGGTTCTGGTTCGACCGCGGCGTCGACGGCATCCGGATCGACTCCGCCGCGCTGCTGCTCAAGGACCGCGACCTGCCGGCCGTGGTCGACGGGCGGCGGCACCCGTTCCACGACCTGGACGGGGTGCACGACGTGTACCGCGCCTGGCGCCGGATCGCCGACGAGTACCCGAACCGGGCGCTGATCGGCGAGGTGTGGATGCCGGAGGTGGACAGGTTCGCCGCCTACCTGCGCCCCGACGAGCTGCACGCCGCGTTCAACTTCGACTTCCTCGGCTGCGCCTGGGATCCGCGGCTGATGCGCGAGTGCATCGACCGCACCCTGCACGCGCACGCCGCTATCGGCGCCCCGGCCACCTGGGTGCTGTCCAATCACGACGTCACCCGGCACGTCACCCGCTACGGCCGGGAGACGACCACCTTCAGCTTCGACAACAACCTCGACGGCAGCCCCGTCGACCTGGAGCTCGGCACCCGCCGGGCCCGCGCCGCCGCGCTGCTCTCCCTGTCCCTGCCCGGCGCCACCTACGTCTACCAGGGCGATGAGCTGGGCCTCTGGGAGAACGAGAACATCCCGGTCGACCAGTTGCACGACCCGATGTACGCCCGCCGCGGGCACAGCCGCGACGGCTGCCGGGTGCCGCTGCCGTGGACCGGCGACGAGGCGCCGTTCGGCTTCACCACCGCCGAGCCGTGGCTGCCCCAGCCGGCCGAGTGGAAGGACCGCACGGTGCAGGCCCAGACCGGCGACCCGAACTCGATGCTGGAGCTCTACCGGTCGGCGATCGGCATTCGCCGGGCCGAGGCGGGGCTGCACCAGGACGCGTTCGGGTGGCTGCCCGCCGCGACCGGCGTGCTCGCGTACACCCGCGGGGCGGACTTCGCCTGCGTGCTCAACATGTCCGGCGCCGCGGTCGCGCTGCCGGACCACGAACTCTGCCTGCTCAGCAGCGGTCCGCTCGACGGTGACCTCCTCCCCCGGGACACCGCCGTCTGGCTGCGCCTGCGAACCGCCGGCTGATCACCCGCGGGCCCGCGCCGGATTCTCCGCCGGCGCCGGGCCCGCCCGCACGAAGGGAGACGCACCACCCGGGGGCTTGGCCACCTGACGAAAGGGATCCCCATGGCCAACCGCACCGCTCACAGATACCTGGCAGCGCTCACCACCACCGCCGCGGTGGTGGCGTCCGTCGCCGCGGTCACCTGGACCGCATCACCGGCCGGCGCCGCCGGCCTGTCCCCGTTCGACATCGCGGGCCGCGGCGCGACCGTGCCGTTCGTCGAGACCGAGGCCGAGAACGCCGCCACCAACGGCACCAGGACCGGCACCAGCCGCTACTACGGCCAGCTGTCGTCGGAGGCGTCCGGCCGCGAGGCCGTCACCCTCGACGCGGTCGGCGAGTACGTCGAATTCACCCTGACCAAGCCCGCGAACGCGGTCACCTTCCGCTACAGCCTGCCGGACGGCAACGGCGGCGCCGGGCGGGACGCGGCGATGGACGTACGGGTGAACGACGCCGTCGTGCGTTCGGTGCCGGTCACGTCGCGATACAGCTGGTTCTACGGCGGCTACCCGTTCAACAACAACCCGGGCGACTCCAACCCGCACCACTTCTACGACGAGGCCCGCGCGCTGTTCCCGGCCACATACCCGACCGGCACCAAGGTCCGGCTGCAGGTCGCCTCGACCGCGCAGTCGCCGACGTTCACCATCGACCTGGCCGACTTCGAGAACGTGCCCGGCGCGATCGCCAAGCCGGCCGGCGCCATCGACGCGGTCGCCGACTACGGCGCGGACCCGAGCGGCGCGACCGACTCGACCGCGAAGATCCAGGCGGCGGTCAACGCCGGAAGCGCGCAGGGCCGGACCGTCTACCTGCCGCAGGGCAACTACACGCTCTACAGCCACGTGATCGTGGACCGGGTCACGCTCGCCGGCGCCGGGCCCTGGTACACGGTGCTCGGCGGCCGGCATCCCACCCAGCGCAACCTGGCCGCCGGCATCTACGGCAAGTACAACAACCAGGGCGGACCCTCGCAGAACGTCACCGTCAAGGACCTCGCGATCATCGGTGACATCCGCGAGCGGGTGGACGACGACCAGGTCAACGCGTTCGGCGGGGCCATGTCCAACTCGACGATCGACAACGTGTGGATGCAGCACACCAAGGTCGGCGCGTGGATGGACGGCCCGATGGACCGGTTCACCATCCGCAACAGCCGGATCCTCGACCAGACCGCCGACGGGGTGAACTTCCACATCGGCGTCACCAACTCCACGGTCACCAACACGTTCGTGCGCAACACCGGCGACGACGGCCTGGCGATGTGGGCCGAGAGCACCCCGAACGTGGCCAACTCGTTCACGCACAACACCGTGGTCGCGCCGATCCTGGCGAACAACCTGGTCAGCTACGGCGGCCGGGACATCGTGATGACCGACAACGTCGTCTCCGACACGGTCACCAACGGCGGCGGCATCCACGTCGCCAACCGCTATCCGGGCGTCAACGGCGCGACCGGCGTGCAGGGCACCTGGACGCTGGCCCGCAACACCCTGATCCGGGCCGGCAACTCCGACTACAACTGGCAGTTCGGCGTCGGCGCGATCTGGTTCTCGGCGCTGAACGAGGCGTTCCAGAACCCGACGATCAACATCACCGACACCGACATCCTGGACAGCTCGTACGCGGCGCTCATGTGGATCGAGGGCCAGACCAACGGCATCCACCTGAGCAACGTCAACATCCAGGGCGCCGGCACGTACGCGCTGCAGGTGCAGGCGGCCAGCCAGGTCAGCTTCAACAACGTGCGGGCCAGCGGAATCGCCCAGGCCAAGCCGATACACAACTGCGTCGGGCCGTCCTTCCAGATCACCCGGACCGGCACCAACACGGGCTGGTACACCGACACACCGGACTGCGGCCCCTGGCCGGCGCCCCAGTGGGGCAACACCACCACCCCGCCGACCACGCCACCGACCACCCCGCCCACGACGCCGCCCACGACGCCGCCGACCACCCCGCCCGGCACCGGAAACCTCGCACAGGGCAAGGCCGTCACCACCTCCAGCACCTCCGGGCCCTACGTGGGCGCGAACGGCGTCGACGGCAACGCGGCCACGTACTGGGAGAGCGCCAACGGGGCGTTCCCGCAGACGTACACGGTGGATCTGGGTTCCGCGCAGAGCGTCGGCCGCCTGGTCCTGAAGCTGCCGCCCGGCTGGGAGACGCGGACGCAGACGGTCGCGGTCTCGGCGTCGTCCGACGGCGGGTCCTACTCCTCGCTCGTGGGTGCGGCCGGCTACACGTTCAACCCGTCCACCGGCAACACCGCGACGATCGGTCTGCCCGCCGGCAGCCGCCGCTACCTGCGGCTGACGTTCTCCGCGAACACCGGCTGGCCCGCCGGTCAGCTCTCGGAGCTCGAGGCCTACGCCGACGGCGGCACGACCACGCCGCCGACCACGACACCGCCCACCACGACACCGCCGCCCGCCGGCAACCTCGCCGCGGGGCGGCCGGTGACCGCGACCAGCCAGGCCGACGTCTACACCCCGGCGAACACCGTCGACGGCAACGCGAACACGTACTGGGAAAGCCAGAGCAACGCGTTCCCGCAGTCGCTGACCGTCGACCTCGGCCAGGCCCGCACGGTGTCCCGGGTGGTGCTCAAACTGCCGCCCGCGGCCGCCTGGGCCACCCGCACCCAGACACTGTCCGTGCTGGGCTCGGCCGACGGCTCGTCCTTCGGCACCGTCAAGGCGTCCGCCGGCTACTCGTTCAACCCGTCATCCGGCAACACCGCGACCGTCTCGTTCACCGCGACGTCGCAGCGCTACCTGCGGCTGACGTTCACCGGCAACACCGGCTGGCCCGCGGGCCAGGTCTCCGAGTTCGAGGTCTACGCCTCGTAGCAAGGCCCGGGGAGGCAGGGAACCACCGGGCCCGGCCTCCCCGGCTTCACCGCTCCCTCACGGAAGAAGGCGCGTCCCCACCATGTCCAGATCAGGTAGAAGACTGCTCTCGGCGGCCGTCGCCGCCGCCATCGTCACCGCACTCGTCCAGGTCGCCGGCCCCACCGCACCCGCCGCGGCGGCCGGCCCCAACCTCGCCGCCGGCAAGACCTTCAGCGCCAGCAGCTTCGCCGACGTGTACGGCGCCGGCAACGCGGGCGACGGCAACGCCAGCAGCTACTGGGAGAGCCAGAACAACGCGTTCCCGCAGTGGCTGCAGGTCGACCTCGGCTCCTCGGTCAGCGTCAACCAGACCGTGCTCAAGCTGCCGCCGGCCACCGCCTGGCAGACCCGTACGCAGACCCTTTCGGTGCAGGGCAGCACCACCGGGTCGAACTTCGCGGACCTCAAGGCGAGCGCCGGGTACACGTTCAACCCGGCCTCGGGCAACACCGTGACCATCGACTTCGGCGCCGCCACCACCCGCTACCTGCGGCTGAACATCACCGGCAACACCGGCTGGCCGGCCGGCCAGATCTCCGAGCTCGAGGTGTACGGCCCCGCCACCGGCGACACCCAGGCGCCGTCGACCCCGGCCGGGCTGGCCTACTCCCAGCCGGCGAGCGGCCAGATCCGGCTCACCTGGAACGCGTCCACCGACAACGTCGGTGTGACCGGCTACGAGGTCTACGCCAACGGCGCGCTGCGCACCACGGTGGCCGGCAACGTGCTGACCTACCTGGACAACCAGCCGGACAGCGCCACGGTCTCCTACTACGTGCGGGCCAGGGACGCCGCCGGCAACGCGTCCGGCAACAGCAACACGGTCACCCGTGCCGGTCAGGGCGGCGACAACACGGCGCCGACCACGCCCGGGACGCTGTCATACACCCAGCCCACGGCCGGGCAGATCCGGCTCGCCTGGGGCGCCTCGTCCGACAACGTCGGCGTCACCGGCTACGAGGTCTACGCCAACGGCGCGCTGACGACCACCGTGGCCGGCACCGTGCTGACCTACACCGACAGCCAGCCGGCGAGCGCGACCGTCTCCTACTACATCAAGGCGCGCGACGCGGCGGGCAACCTGTCGTCGGCGAGCAACACCGTCACCCGGACCGGCACCGTCACCGACGGCACCAACCTCGCCGTCGGCAAGCCGATCACCGCGTCCTCGACGGTGTTCACCTTCGTCGCCACGAACGCCAACGACAACGACACGGCGACCTACTGGGAGGGCAGCGCCTACCCCGCGACGCTCACCGTTTCGCTGGGCGCCAACGCCGCCACCAGCTCCGTGGTGGTCAAGCTCGACCCCGCATCCGCCTGGGGTACGCGCACACAGACGTTCTCGATCCTGGGCCGCGAGCAGAGCGCCTCCGGCTTCACCACGATCGTGCCGTCGGCCACGTACACGTTCAACCCGGCGACCGGCAACACGGTGACCGTTCCGGTCGCCGCGACCGCCGCCGACGTCCGGCTGAGCTTCACCGCCAACAGCGGCGCGCCCAGCGGGCAGGTCGCGGAGTTCCAGGTCATCGGCGTCCCCGCGCCGAACCCGGACCTGACAATCCCGGCGCTGTCGTTCTCGCCGGCGTCACCGGTCGAGACCGACACGGTCACCCTGTCGGCGACCGTGCGCAACGCCGGCAACGCGGGCAGCCCGGCCAGCAACGTCAACTTCTACCTGGGTACGGCCAAGGCCGGCACCGCCGCCGTTCCCGCGCTCGCGGCCGGCGCCTCCGCAACGGTCACCGCGAACATCGGCGCCCGCGACGCCGGCACGTACGTGGTCAGCGCCAAGGTCGACGAGGCCGGCACGATCATCGAGCAGAACGACGCCAACAACTCGTACACCAGCCCCACCAACCTGGTGGTGTCCCCGGTCAGCAGCTCGGACCTGGTCGCCTCCGTGGTCAGCTGGTCGCCGGGCAACCCGTCCGCGGGCCAGACGGTCACCTTCTCCGTCACCATCAGGAACCAGGGGACCCAGGCCTCGGCCGCCGGCGCGCACGGGGTCACGGTCACCGTGCTGTCCGACTCGGGAGCCACGATCAAGACCCTGACCGGCTCCTACTCGGGCACCCTGGCCGCCGGCGCGTCCTCGCCGGCGATCAGCCTGGGCACCTGGACCGCGGTCAACGGCAAGTACACCGTCCGGACCGTGCTCGCCGACGACGGCAACGAACTGCCGGTGAAGCGGGCCAACAACACCAGCGAGAAGCCGCTCTTCGTCGGCCGCGGCGCGAACATGCCGTACGACATGTACGAGGCCGAGGACGGCCAGACCGGCGGCGGCGCCGCGGTCGTCGGCCCGAACCGGACCGTCGGCGACCTCGCCGGTGAGGCGTCCGGCCGCCGGGCCGTCACGCTCAACTCGACCGGCAGCTACGTGCAGTGGACGACCCGGGCCAGCACCAACACGCTCGTCGCCCGCTTCTCCATCCCGGACAACACCACCAGCTCGATCAACGTCTACGTCAACGGCACCCTCAACCGCACACTGCCGCTGACCTCGAAGTACGCGTGGCTCTACGGCAACGAGACGGCGCCGCAGAACTCGGGCTCCGACCCGCGCCACATCTACGACGAGGCGAACATCCTGCTGAACGGCACCGTGAACGCCGGCAGCGTGATCAAGCTGCAGAAGGACTCCGGCAACGGCGGCAACATCGCGATCGACTTCATCAACACCGAGCAGGTCGCGCCGGTCGCCAACCCGAACCCGGCAACCTACGTGGTGCCGGCGGGCTTCGACCAGCAGTCGGTGCAGGCGGCGTTCGACGCGGCCCGGATGGACAGCAGCAAGGTCGGCGTCTACCTCCCGGCGGGCGACTACCAGACCTCGAACAAGTTCCAGGTGTACGGCAAGGCGATCCAGGTGGTCGGCGCCGGACCCTGGTACACGAGGTTCTACACGCCGCAGACGCAGTCCGAGACCGACGCCGGCTTCCGGGCCGACGCCACCGCCAACGGCTCGACATTCAAGAACTTCGCGTTCTTCGGCAACTACACGATCCGCATCGACGGCCCCGGCAAGGTCTTCGACTTCGCCGGCGTCGCCAATGTCACGATCGACAACATCTGGGTCGAGCACACGGTCTGCCTCTACTGGGGCGCGAACACCGACCACATGACGATCAAGAACTCCCGGATCCGCAACCTGTTCGCCGACGGCGTCAACATGACCAACGGCAGCACCGACAACCTCGTCGACAACAACGACGCCCGGGCCACCGGCGACGACAGCTTCGCCCTGTTCTCGGCGATCGACGCGGGCGGCTCCGACGAGATCAACAACGTCTACTCGAACCTGTCCACCACGCTGACCTGGCGCGCCGCGGGCATCGCTGTCTACGGCGGCTACGCCAACACGTTCAAGAACATCTACATCGCGGACACCCTGGTCTACTCGGGCATCACGATCAGCTCGCTGGACTTCGGCTACCCGATGAACGGCTTCGGCGCCAACCCGCCGACCGTGTTCGACAACATCTCGATCGTCCGGGCCGGCGGCCACTTCTGGGGCGCCCAGGTCTTCCCGGCGATCTGGGTCTTCTCCGCGTCGAAGGTCTTCCAGGGCATCCGGGTGAGCAACGTCGACATCGTCGACCCGACCTACTCCGGAATCATGTTCCAGACCAACTACGTGGGCGGCCAGCCGCAGTTCCCGGTCAAGGACACCGTCTTCACCAACGTCTCCATCACCGGGGCACGCAAGAGCGGCGACGCCTACGACGCGAAGTCGGGCTACGGCGTCTGGGCCAACCCGCTGCCCGAGGCGGGCCAGGGCCCGGCGGTGGGCTCGGTGACGTTCAACAACCTGCAGCTGAGCAACAACTTCAAGGACATCGAGAACCCGACGACAACCTTCACCATCATCCGCAACTAGCGCCCGGGCGGGCGGGGTCGTCAGCCCGCCCGCTGGCACGAGACGGGGCTCGCACCCACGGTGCGGGCCCCGTCCGCCGTATGTGCGCGCCTGCCTTCAATGCGGTCTGGTGCGTGAGTGGGTGGCCGACCGGGCCCACCTGGACCTGTTGCGCAGGAAGTTCGGACGCGAGCAGCGGCCGGGCTGACCAGGGCGGGCCGGACGAGCCCCGCCCGGCGGACGAAGATGCGGCGCCGGGCGACGGTGCGGCCCGCCTCGTCCAACTGGTAGCCGTCCAGCCAGGCCCAGCCCGCGTACGTCGGCCGCGCGTCGACGCACGCCACCCGGAACGCGAAGCCGGCGCGCCCGGCGAACTGCACGCTCGCGGCCCGGCCGACGAGCACCACGTCGCCGGCGCGGACCGCCTGCTCGACAGTCGTCACGTCTGTCACCCGCCGTCCCACCCGGCCGGAAAAAGTCTGGGTTATCCCGGACCCACCCAGCGTGTTACCTTCCGCCGCCGACCTCAATCCCCTTGCCCGGATCTGGCACGGAAACGGCAGCTCAGGGCGTGGAGACCCGGCTGCGCACGCCGCCGGTCACGTTGTACATCCGGGCCTCGGCCAGGTCGAAGTAGAGTCCGGCCAGGGTCAGCCGGCCCTCGTCCGTGGCCCGGCGCACGCTGGGATAGGTCATCAGGTTCGCCAACTGCTGTTCCACGTTGGCGGTGATGCACTCCTCCTCGTGTTCGCGGCCCGTCAGGTTGATGCCGGCCGAGCCGAGCCAGCTTCCCAGCGCCGACGGCGCGCCCGCGGCGCCGGCCATCATCGCGCCGACCGCGCCGCAGCCGGAGTGGCCGCAGACCGTGATCGTCGCGACGCCCAGGACGTCGACCGCGTACTCGACGCCGGCGCCGACCGAGGCGTCAGCGGCGCCGTACGCGGGGACGATGTTGCCGACGTTACGCATGCAGAACAGGTCGCCGGGCCCGCTCGTGGTGATCATGTTGGGCACCACCCGGGAGTCGGCGCAGGTGATGAAGAGCTGTTCGGGCCGCTGCCCGTCGCGGGCCAGGTCGGCCAGGTGCGAGCGGACCAGCGGGGCGACGCTGCGCTCGAACTCGTCGATGCCGGCGGTCATCGCGTCGCGGCGCCGGTCGCTGAGGGAGATCCACTGTGACCAGGAGCCGAGGAAGCGCGGCACCCGGCGGGGCTGGGAGCGGACCGAGCCGAGCCGGCCGGACGTCGCCCGGTGGAACCAGCTGTCCTGCACCTCCTGGATGTGCACCAGGCCGCCGGCGCGCTGGTACGCCTCGCGCCACTCCTGGATCGTCTCGAACGCGCCGTGGTCGAGATAGTCGAGGTGCAGTTCGAGCTCGACGGACTCGCCGGCCGGGATGCTCGCCAGCTCGCGGGCCACCCGCCCGGAGCCGACGAAGGCCAGCGTCCCGGTGATGACGACGAGCCAGCGCCCCGGCTCCGGCGAGGAGCGGTGGATCTCGCAGCGGGCCAGCCGGCACAACATGAGCAGGACCGCGGTGGCCATGCCGAGCGCGACGCCGGTCAGCAGGTCGGTGAAGATCACCCCAAAGGCCGTGACCAGGTACGTCGGCAGCTCCCGGTGCCGCACATACTGCTTGATCTGCGCCAGGCTGACCAGCCGCAGCCCGACGACGACCAGCACGGCGGCGAGCGCCGGCAGCGGGATCTGCTCGAGCAGCCCGGCGAAGATCAGCACGCACACCGCGATCCAGCCGCCGTGCAGCATGGTGGAGGCCCGGGTCCGGGCGCCGGCCGCGACGTTGGTGGAGCTGCGCACGATGACGCCGGTGACGGGCAGCCCGCCGAGCACTCCCGACACCGTGTTGGCGGCGCCCTGCGCGAGCAGTTCGCGGTTGAGGTTGGCCCGCGGGCCGCCGTGCAGCCGGTCGACGGCGACCGCGGACAGCAGCGACTCGACGCTGCCGACCAGGGCGATGGTCAGCACGGTGATGACGATCTCGGCCGCGCCGGCGTCGGGCCAGCGGGGCAGGGCGAGCTCCCCGAGCGGATCGTCCGGCAGGTCGACGCGGGCCACGTCGAGTCCCGCCAGCGCCGCCGTCGCGGTCGCGACGGCCACCGCGACCAGCGCGCCCGGCAGCAGCGAGGCCTTCACCAGGCGGGGCCAGAGCAGCAGGACCGCGGTGGTCAGCACCCCCACGAGGATGGAGACACCGTGGTTGCCGACGATCTGCGCGGGCAGGTCGCGGATGTTGTGCCAGGCCACGCTCTGCGGGGCGCCGCCGAGCACCACGTGCACCTGGCTGAGCGCGATGACGATGCCGATCCCGGCGAGCATGCCGTGCACGACGGCCGGTGACAGCGCGAGCGCGGCCCGGCCGAGCCGGGACACGCCCAGCACGATCTGTACGAGTCCGGCCATGGCGGCCAGGGCGGTGGTCCCGGCCCAGCCGAAGTCGGCGATGGCACCGGCGACGACCACGGTCAGCCCGGCCGCGGGGCCGCTGACCTGCAGCGGGGCCCCGCTGAGGGCGCCCGCCACGATGCCGCCGACGACCGCGGCTATCAGGCCGGCGAGCATCGGGGCGCCCGAGGCGGCGGCGATGCCGAGGGAGAGAGGGATCGCGATGAGGAAAACGACGATGGAGGCGGGTACGTCGTGCCGCAGCAACGTGCGCATCGGCTTGGCGGTCCTTCCCGGCTTGTCTCACAAATGGGACATTCCGGTCAGAATAGCCAAGTCGGGTGAACGGTCTGTTACATACCGTAATCCACGGCGCTACTCTCAGCGGCTTCCCAGCCGGGCCGGCCCGACTGGGAAGATCCGCTGCCGGTCAGCGGCTGTCGGAATCGCCGCCGGTGACCGCGGCCCGGCCGGCCTCCAGGCGCGCGACCGGCACCCGGAACGGCGAGCAGGAGACGTAGTCGAGGCCGACCTCGTGGAAGAAGTGCACCGACTCCGGGTCGCCGCCGTGCTCGCCGCAGACGCCCAGCTTCAGCCCCGGGCGCACCGCGCGCCCCTCCTCGGCGGCGATCCGGATGAGCCGGCCGACGCCCTCGCGGTCGATCGACTCGAACGGCGAGATGCCGAAGATGCCCAGTTCCAGGTAGCGCCAGAAGAACGCGCCCTCGACGTCGTCGCGGGAGAAGCCCCAGCCCATCTGGGTCAGGTCGTTGGTGCCGAACGAGAAGAAGTCGGCGGCCTCGGCGATCTGCCCGGCGGTCAGCGCCGCCCGCGGCACCTCGATCATCGTGCCGATCAGCACGTTGACGCCGCTGTCCGCGACGACCTCGGCGACGATCTGCTCGCACTCCTGCCGGACCATCTCCAGCTCCTGCACGGCGCCGACCAGCGGCACCATGATCTCCGGATGCGGGTCGAGACCCTCGCCGGCCAGGTGCACCGCGGCCTCGGTGATCGCCCGGACCTGCATCGCGAACAGGCCGGGAATGACCAGGCCCAGGCGTACGCCGCGCAGGCCGAGCATCGGGTTCTGCTCGTGCATCCGGCGCACCGCGTCCAGCAGCTCGGCGTCCTCCGCGTGGTCCTCGCCCCGCTCGCGGGCGACCGCGACGTTGACCGCGAGCTCCTCGAGCGACGGCAGGAACTCGTGCAGCGGCGGGTCGATGAGCCGCACCGTCACCGGCAGGCCGTCCATGGCCCGGAAGAGGTCGACGAAGTCCGCGCGCTGGAGCGGGAGCAGCGCCGCCAGGGCGTCCGAGCGCTCGGTCGGCGTCGCCGCGAGGATCAGCCGCTCGACCAGCTCGCGGCGGTCCCCGAGGAACATGTGCTCGGTGCGGCACAGCCCGATGCCCTCGGCGCCGAAGCGCCGGGCCCGGGCCGCGTCGTCGGCGGTGTCGGCGTTCGTGCGCACGGCCAGGTCCCGGGTGGCGTCGGCGTGCGACATGATCTTGTGTACGGCGTTGACGAGCGGAACCTCGGCCTCGGCCGGCGAGAGCGTGCCCTCGAAGTACTGCACCACCTCGGAGGGGCGTACCGGGACGGCGCCGAGGTAGACGCAGCCGGTGGTGCCGTCGATCGAGATCACGTCACCCTCCTCGACGGTCCGGCCGCCGACGGCGAAGCGGTCGGCGGCGATCTCGACCTGGTCGGCGCCGCAGACGCAGGTGCGCCCCATGCCGCGGGCGACGACCGCCGCGTGACTGGTCTTGCCGCCCCGGGCGGTGAGGATGCCCTGCGCGGCGATCATGCCGGCCAGGTCCTCCGGGTTGGTCTCCCGGCGCACCAGGATGACCTGCTCGCCCGCCGCGGCCAGCTCGACGGCCCGCGGCGCGCTGAACACCACCCGGCCGACGGCCGCGCCCGGCGACGCGCCGATGCCCTTGGTCAGCGCGATCGGGTTCCCGGCAAGGTCGAAGCGCGGGAACATCAGCTGCGCGAGCTGGGCGCCGCTCACCCGCCGCAGCGCCTCGTCGAGGCCGATCATGTCCTCGTTGACGAGCTGCGCGGCGATCCGGAACGCGGCTCCGGCCGTGCGCTTGCCGACCCGGGTCTGCAGCATCCAGAGCTTGCCGCGCTCGATGGTGAACTCGATGTCGCAGAGGTCGCGGTAGTGCCCCTCGAGCTTCGCCATGATCGCAAGCAGCTCGTCGTAGGAGCGGCGGTCGAGGGTCCTGAGCTCCTCGAGCGGGACCGTGTTGCGGATGCCGGCGACGACGTCCTCGCCCTGCGCGTTCTGCAGGTAGTCGCCGTAGATGCCCTGGGCGCCGCTCGCCGGGTCCCGGGTGAACGCCACGCCCGTTCCGGAGTCCGGTCCGAGGTTTCCGAAGACCATCGCGACGACGTTCACCGCCGTGCCGAGATCCGCCGGAATGCGTTCCTGGCGGCGGTAGAGGACGGCGCGTTCCGCATTCCAGGAGCGGAAGACGGCCTCCATCGCCAGGCGCATCTGCTCCCTCGGATCCTGCGGGAAGTCGTGCCCGGTGTGTTTGGCGAAAATGCGCTTGAAGCGATCCACAAGGGCCCGCAGGTCGGCGGCGTCCAGATGCAGATCATCGGTCGCGCCGCGTGCGGTTTTCGCCTCTTCCAGGGCGTTCGAGAATTCCTCGCCGGGCACGTCGCAGACGGTCTTTCCGAACATCTGAATGAGCCGCCGGTAGGAGTCCCAGGCGAAGCGCTCGTTGCCTCCGGCCTGCGCCGCGAGGCCCACCACGCTCTCGTCGTTGAGCCCGACGTTGAGCACCGTCTCCATCATGCCGGGCATCGAGAACGCCGCGCCCGAACGCACCGAGACCAGCAGCGGATCACCGGCGTCACCCAGCCGGCGGCCCATCGCGGACTCCAGCGCCGCGAGGTGGGAGTCGATCTGCCCGTCCAGCCCCGCGGGGTTCTGCCCGGTCGCCAGGTAGGCCTGGCAGGCGCGGGTGGTGACCGTGAATCCGGCCGGCACCGGAAGACCCAGGCGGGTCATCTCGGCGAGGTTCGCACCTTTACCGCCGAGCAACTCCTTGAGGTCCTTGTGACCTTCCGAAAAATCGTAGACATACTTCTCGCCGGCATTTTCCACGACTGCCTCCCCACGGGTGATGCGTCATCGATCGATTACCTGAACGCTCTTTCAAGGGTGTCCGGAGAGTAGGGGCCGCGCCAGTCGGCGCCATAGACCTCGTGAGTAATTGCACATGCGCAGGCGTGGTTGGGTTCGAAAATGCATGACTTCGAGCAGCCCCGAGCACGACCGAGCACGCGGCACCCACGTCACCCGAACCGGCGGTGCCGGCGTCGTCATGCTTGGTAGACGCCGGAAATGGGCACGTCACAGGTTCGATACATGGGCTGACAAGGCTCCGGACAACGGGACGAGGACATAGGCGGTCTAGGCATGACGGAGTCACTCAAGATCTCTCAGGACGATGGAACGGAGCGGACTAGCGGCACCGCCGGCCCCGCCGGCACCGAGCTGACACTCGGCGTCGAGGAGGAGTTGCACGTCGTCGACCTGCGGACCCGGGAGCTCGTGCCCAGGGCGCCGGAGGTGCTCGACCGGCTTCCCGCGGCGAACTTCTCCGCCGAGCTGCACCGCTCGGTCGTGGAGACCAACACCGCCGTCGCGGCCACGCTCGACGACCTGCGCGACGGAATAGTGACGCTGCGCCGCCGGGCCATCGGGGTCGCCGAATCGCTCGGGCTCGGCCTGATCGCCGCGGGCACGGTCCCGCTCGTCGACCTGGACTCCCTGCCGGTCACCCCGACCTCGCGGTACCGCCGGATGCTGGACGAATACCAGATGCTCGCCCGCGAGCAGCTCATCTGCGGCGCACAGGTGCACGTCGGCGTCCCCGACCGCGACGAGGCCGTGTCGATCGCCCAGCGCGTCGCCCCGGCGCTGCCGGTGCTGCTCGGGCTCTCGGCGAGCTCGCCGTACTGGATGGGCGAGGACAGCGGGTACGCCAGCGTCCGCTCGCTGGTCTGGCTGCGCTGGCCGACGGCCGGCGACAGCGGCCTCGTGACCTCCGCCGAGGAGCACGACGCGCTGGTCGCGGACCTGATCGCGTCCGGCACGATCACCGACCCCAAGATGGTCTACTTCGACGTGCGGCCGTCCGCGCACGTGCCGACCGTCGAGCTGCGGGTCACCGACTCCAGCCCCGACGCCGACACCGTGGTGCTGCTGGCCGGGTTGTTCCGCGGCCTCGTGCTGCGCGCCCGCCAGGACCACCGCGCCGGCCTGCCGATCAGCACCACCCGGCCGCCGCTGCACCGGGCCGCCATGTGGCGGGCCGCCCGCTCCGGGCTCGAGGGCGACCTGCTCGACCTGCCCCGTTCCCCGGTGCCGGTGCCCGCCGCGGTCGCCGTCGAGCGCCTCGTCGGCGACCTGCGCCCCCAGCTCGAGGAGCTCGGCGACTGGGAACAGGTCTTCGACCTCTCCGTTCAGATGCTCAGCCGGGGCAGCTCGGCGTCGCGGCAGCGCCGGGCCATGGGCCGCCGCGGGCGCATCTCCGACGTCGTCGACCTGCTGATCGCCGACACCCGGGGCGGCGCCACCGGCATCGGCCCGGACGGCCAGACCGTGCCCGCCGGGCTCACCCCGTACGCGGCGAGCGGCGACGAGGCGTTCCCGGGCGGCGACGTCCTGCCCGCGTACCAGGGGATCGTGAACGTCCTGAGCGCGCTCGGCCCCGCCGGCCTGCGCCGCCGCGAGGACGCCCGCGACGACGAGCAGCGCGCCCGCGGCATCACGTTCAGCGTGGCCGGCGAGGCGGCGACCCGGCTGTTCCCGTTCGACCTGGTGCCGCGCATCGTGCCGGCGTCCGACTGGCAGGGGCTGCAGGCCGGGCTGATCCAGCGGGTCCGGGCGCTGAACGCGTTCGTCGACGACGTCTACGGCGAGCGGGCCGTGGTCCAGGACGGCGTCATGCCCGCCTGGGTCATCGACGGCTCACCCGAGCTGCGGCCCAGCGGCGCCCTGATCGGCCGGCCCGGCGTGCGCGCGCAGGTGGCCGGCGTCGACCTGGTCCGCGACGGGGACGGCGGCTGGTACGTGCTGGAGGACAACCTGCGGGTGCCGTCCGGCATCGGATACGCCATGCAGAACCGCCGGCTCACCGACAGCGTGCTGCCGGAACTGCCCCGCCCCGGCAACCTGAGCGGCATCGAGGAGACGCCGCGGCTGCTGCTGCGCGCGCTGACCGAGGCGGCCGGGCCGGCGGCCGGCGACGACCCGGCCGTGGTCGTGCTCAGCCAGGGCCCCGACGACTCGGCCTGGTTCGAGCACCGGCTGCTCGCCGAGGAGATGGGCGTGCCGCTGGTGCGCAGCACCGACCTGCTGGTCGACGACGGCCGTGTGCGGCGGGTGCGCAACGGGCGCACCTTCGCCGTCGACGTGATCTACCTGCGGATGGGCGAGGACAGCCTGGTGCACTCCCCCGGCGCCGACGGGATGCCGCTGGGCCCGAGCCTGGTCGCCGCCCTGCACGCCGACACGATCGTGCTCGCCAACGCGCTCGGCAACGGCATCGGCGACGACAAGGCCGTGTACGCGTACGTGCCCAGGCTGATCGACTACTACCTCGCCGAGAAGCCGCTGCTGGCGGACGTGCCCACGTACCTGTGCGGCATTCCGGAGCAGAAGGCCGAGGTCCTCGGCCGGCTGGAGGAGCTGGTCTGCAAGCCGGTCGACGGGTACGGCGGCGACCGGATCGTCATCGGCCCGCACGCCACCCCCAGGGACCTGGCCGCGGTGCGCCGGCAGATCAACACGGCGCCGCACCGCTGGGTGGCGCAGGAGGTCGTCGCGCTCTCCACCCACCCGGTCTTCGACGGACACCAGCTGGCGCCGCGCCACGTCGACCTGCGCGCGTTCGTCTTCACCGGCAGCACGTCGGTGGTGGCGCCCGCCGCGCTGACCCGGGTCGCGCCGGTCGACAGCATGATCGTCAACTCGTCCCGCGGCGGCGGCTCGAAGGACACCTGGCTGCTCGGCTGAACCCGTCACGCCCCCCTCACCCCCCAGGAGGTTCTTGCCATGTGTGGAATCGGCGGCGAACTGCGGTACGACAACCGCGCGGCCGACCTCGACGCCGTCCGGCGGATGCTGCCCGGCATGGAGTCCCGCGGCCCCGACGGCGAGGGCCTCTGGCAGCGCGGCCCGATCGCCCTCGGCCACCGCCGACTCAAGATCATCGACCTGTCCGAGTCCGGCGCCCAGCCCATGACCGACGAACAGCTCGGCCTGACCCTGGTCTTCAACGGCTGCGTCTACAACTACCGGCAGCTGCGCGAGGAGCTGCGCGGCCACGGCTACCGGTTCACCTCCACCTCCGACACCGAGGTGATCCTCAAGGCGTACCACCGCTGGGGCGCCGACTGCGTGCGGCGGCTGCTCGGCATGTTCGCCTTCGCCATCGCCGAGCACGCCACCGGCACGGTGATGCTGGCCCGCGACCGGCTCGGCATCAAGCCGCTGTACCTGGCCGAGACCCCCGGCCGGCTGCGCTTCGCGTCCACCCTGCCCGCGCTGCTCGCGGCAGGCGACGTCGACACGTCGATCGACAAGGTCGCGCTGCAGCATTACATGACGTTCCACTCGGTGGTGCCGGCGCCGCGCACGCTGGTCGCCGGCGTCCGCAAGCTGCCGCCCGCCACGGTCCGGATCATCAAGTCCGACGGTACGTCCACCTCGCACGTGTACTGGGAGGCCTCGCACACCCGCACCGCCACCAGGTCGCGGGCCGAGTGGGCCGAGGCCGTACACGAATCGCTGCGCACCGCCGTCGAGCGGCGGATGGTCGCCGACGTGCCGGTCGGGGTGCTGCTCTCCGGCGGGCTCGACTCCAGCTACATCGTGGCGCTGCTCGCCGAGCAGGGCCAGCGCGGCCTGACCACGTTCAGCATCGGCTTCGAGTCCGCGGCCGGGGAGAGCGGCGACGAGTTCGCGTACTCGGACCTGATCGCCAAGCAGTTCGACACCGACCACCACCAGATCCGGATCGGCCGGAACCGCTTCCTGCCGGCGGTGGCGCGTACCGTCGCGGCGATGAGCGAGCCGATGGTCAGCCACGACTGCGTCGCCTTCAACCTGCTCAGCGAGGACGTGTCGCGGGAGGTCAAGGTCGTCCAGTCGGGACAGGGCGCGGACGAGATCCTGGCCGGCTACAGCTGGTACCCGCCGCTGCGGGACGTGCCGCGGGACGCCGCCGTTTCCGCGTACGCGAAAGAGTTCTTCGACCGTCCGCACGCCGAACTGGCCCGCCAGCTGTCGCCCGAATGGCTGCTGGACGCCGACGTCAGCCGCGAGTTCGTCGCGGCGAGTTTCGACCGGCCCGGCGCGGACACCGCCGTCGACGCGGCGTTGCGGCTGGACTCGCAGGTCATGCTGGTCGACGATCCCGTCAAGCGGGTCGACAACATGACGATGGCGTGGGGGCTCGAGGCGCGGGTGCCGTTCCTCGACCACGAACTGGTGGAGCTGGCCGCGGCCTGCCCGCCGGAGCTGAAACTCGCGCAGGGCGGCAAGGGCGTCCTCAAGGACGCGGCCCGCGGGGTCGTGCCCGACGAGGTGATCGATCGCACCAAGGGATACTTCCCGGTTCCCGGGATCAGGCACCTCGAAGGACCGATGCTGGAGATGGTGCGGGACGCGCTGCACGCGCCGGCGGCCAGGGCGCGCGGGCTGTTCCGCCCCGAGTACGTTGACGCGCTGCTGGCCGACCCCAACACTGCTCGTACGACCCTCGGGGCGAACCAGTTGTGGCAGCTCGCGCTGCTGGAGATGTGGCTACAGGACAAGGGGATCTAGGTCTTGGGTGGTCAGCTCAACCGTGTCGACGTCACCGTGCTGCCCGAGGGGTGGACCTCCCTGCCCTCGGAGGTGTCGGGCTGCTGGTCGGCGACGCTCTCGCCGGACGGCCGGCACGCGGCGTACGTCTCCGACCGCGGCGGCTCCCCCAAGGTGTGGGTGCAGCCGGTCGGCAGCGAGCTGACCTTCCTGGTCGACACCGGCGAGCACCCCGTCGTCTCGGTGCACTGGTCCACCGGCGGCGGATGGCTCGCCTGCGTGCTCGCCCCGGGCGGCGCGCCCCGCACCGAGGTGTGGCTGGTCCGCCCGGACGGCTCGGCGCCGCACCAGGTGGCGGGCTTCGGCGCGGACAGCGCGGAGAACGTGCGCTGGCTGCCCGGCCGGCCCCTGCTCGCGGTGACGGAGAACCTGACGACCACCCTGCTCGTCGACGCCGAACACGGCACCCGGGAGACCATCGCCACCGGCGAGTTGATCTCGCTGCTCGACGTCACCGCGGACCGCCGCCGGGCGCTGCTGCGCCACGGCCCGCGCGGCGGCAGGTACATCGCCCTGCACGACCTCACCACCGGGGCCGAGGAGCACGTGACCAGCGGCGAGCAGGCCTGCTTCGGCCCGGACGGCTCCGTGTACGCCCGCAGCGACGCCGGCGAACTTCCGGTGCTGATCCGGGTCGCCGGCGCCGCGACCGAGGTGCTGGCCTCGTCGAATACCGCCGAGGTGGAATCCTTCGCGCTGACCGCGGACGGCACCACCATCGCGGTCCTGTGGAACGTTCGCGGGGGCGAGTCCGACCTGACCGTGCTGACCGCGGACGGCTCGAAGCAGATCGACCTGCCCGGCAGCGTCGTCTCGGGCGTGTCCTGGAGCTTCGACGGCAGCGCCCTGGCCTTCACCGCCGAGGGCCCCGGACAACAGCACGGCGTGTGGACGTACGACGGCGCCCTGCACCCCGTCTCGGCCGAGCCGGCGGCGCCGGACGCGGTCTACCCGGCGCTGCACCGCTTCGCCTCGCACGACGGCCTCGAGATCAGCGGCTGGCTCTTCGCACCGGCCGGCGACGGCCCGCACCCGGCCGTGGTGTGGCTGCACGGCGGCCCGGAGGCGCAGGAACGCCCGGGGCACGGCGCGCTGTTCCAGTCCCTGGTGGACCGGGGCATCGCGGTCTTCGCCGCCAACGTCCGGGGCTCGTCCGGCTTCGGCCGCACCTTCGTCAACGCGGACAACGGCGCCCTGCGCTACGCGGCGATCGCCGACGTGGCCTCCTGCGTCTCCTACCTGGTCGGCTCCGGCGTCGCCGACCCGGACCGCGTCGGATGCATGGGCCGCTCCTACGGCGGCTACCTGACGCTGGCGGCGCTGACCACGTACCCGTCGATGTTCGCGGTCGGCATCGACGTGTGCGGGATGGCAAACTTCGCGACGTTCTACGAGCACACCGAGCCCTGGATCGCCGCGGCCGCGGTCTCGAAGTACGGCGACCCGGTTGCCGACGCCGACCTGCTGCGCGATCTGTCCCCGATCACCCGCATCGACCGGCTGCGGACGCCGCTGATGCTGGTGCACGGGGAGAACGACAGCAACGTGCCGGTGATCGAGGCGGAGCAGGTGGTGGGGGCGCTGGCCGCCCTTGGGGTGCCGCACCGGTACCTGCTGTTTCCGGGTGAGGGGCACGAGCTTCAGCACAGGTCGTCCCGGGCGAGGTACCTGCAGGAGACGATCGGCTGGCTTACCGCCTATCTCCAGCCGACACCTGCCCTTTTGAGCTGACCACTTCGGGCGGGCGGTCGTGGGTGCCGTTTTGCTTGCGCTGGGACGGTTGGGGCCGGGGCGGACGCACCTCGCCGGTTGCGGTCGGCGGATCTACCGCGATTTGTAGCGTTTCGAGTGAAGGCCTTTCGGGCGGCTGTAATTAAGACCTGATCGGTACATCGCGGATGGTCGATCATCCGATGTACGGTCGCGTGCGGCGGGTGCGAGCGTGTGGGGATGGCCGCGCGCCTACGCCAGGATCCGCCGCGATCAATGGCCGGTCGGCAGGACAGCCCCCCGATGCAGGGAGGACCAACATGACGATTCAGGATGCCGTAAAGATCATTAGGATCGCCTGCACCAAATGGAGTTTCGGTTACGACCAGTCCAATCGATGCGATTTCCGCGACGGCGGCGAAACGGACTGCTCCGCGCTGGTCATCATCACCTGTGAGCGGGCCGGGCTACTCCCCAAAAACAACATCAGGAAAGGCATAGGCGCCACCTATACGGGCAACATGCGCGCCGAATTCAAGGCTCGTGGCTGGTCCGTGCACTCCAACCTGCCCGAATCCCAGCTCCGGGCGGGCGACGTGCTGCTCGTTCCCAGCCACCACACTGCCATGTATGTGGGGAACGGTAAGATCGCGCAGGCCAGGATCGACGAACACGGGAACATCTCGGGTGGCGCGTCGGGCAGGCTGCCCGGGGGCCGCGAGACCGTCGTCCAGGCCTACTACAACCGGCCGTGGAAATATGTCCTGCGTTTCCAGGCAGCGGTGCAACCACACACTTCTCCGCCCGCGAAAGCCAAGCCCGGCATGCTTGACGTGGACGGTGTCATCGGAGATGAGTCGGCAAGGAAACTGCAGGCCATTCTCCACCTCACGCAGACTGGAAAGATCGGCAAGGCCACCTTCAAGGCACTCCAGATCCATATCGGGGCACCTTACCAAGACGGCATCGCCGACAACCAGAACTCTGCGGCCATCGCCGCACACTGGCCGGCCCTCAGCAGAAAAGCCTTCACGGTGGGGAATGGCGTTTCGGCGTCCGTCAAGTCACTCCAGGCACGCGTCGGCGTGAAAACGACCGGTGAACTCGACGAGAAAACAGCGCGCGCACTCCAGAAACGCCTCAACACCGGGCGGCTGTAACGCGGGGCGTGCCCGACACGGTCATCTTCGCCGGGCCGGCGTGCGCACGGCGACCGTCGTGGACCTGGGCATACCCGATGGGGCCGGGCATCACCGCGCCCGCCGTCTCGCAGCGGCCACCCGAATTCGGGAAAGACCCACCGGGAGTCGATCGCGGCCGAGGTAGCACCGGCCGCCCGCCCGAGATCTGGATTACCGGGCGCCAGGCCCGCCGCCGAGCCGGGCTGTCCCTGCTGCCACGGACCGGGCGCGGGAGGGGCCTGCCGTGACGGGTCGCACGTGTTGGTTGTGACGCCGGTCGTTGTCTGCGACCCCGCCGCAGGAGTTGGGTGGGAAGCACGCGAGTGGATGGAGACGGTTCATGCAAGGCAGCGCCCGGGCCTGGGCTGTGTGGGCCGTGGGGCTGTCGGCCTACGTCGTCGCGGTGCTGCATCGCACGTCGCTCGGCGTGGCCGGGCTGGACGCGCAGGCCCGGTTCGACATCGGTGCCGGGGCGCTCGCGTCGTTCGCCGTCCTGCAGTTGCTGGTCTACGCCGGCCTGCAGGTGCCCGTCGGGCTGGTGCTGGACCGGTTCGGTTCGCTGCGGCTGGTCGTGACCGGGGCGCTGGTCATGGCGAGCGGGCAGGCGCTCATGGCGTTCGCGGACGGGGTGACCGGCGCGGTCCTCGCCCGGGTGCTGGTCGGTGCCGGCGACGCGATGACGTTCATCAGCGTGCTGCGCCTGGTGCCGCAGTGGTTCCCGTCACGGCGGGTGCCGGTCGTCACGCAGCTCACCGGGCTCGTCGGGCAGCTGGGGCAGGTGCTCAGCGCCGTGCCGCTGGCGGCGCTGCTGGCCGGTCCGGGCTGGACCACCGCGTTCGTCTCGACCTCGGCCGCCGGGGTCTTCGTCGCGATCGTCGCGACGGTGGCGCTGCACGACACCCCGGACCGGCGGGTCAACTCGGGCGAGGCGGTCACCGTTCGCCAGCTCGGCGACGACCTGGTCGGTGCCTGGCGGCATCCGGGCACCCGGCTCGGGCTGTGGACGCATTTCACCACCCAGTTTCCGGGCACGGTCTTCGCGCTGATCTGGGGTTATCCGTTCCTGATCGCGGGCGAGGGCCTGTCCCGGGGCGAGGCGAGCACGCTGCTCACCCTCTTCGTGCTCACCGGGATGACCGCGGGGCCGGTGGTCGGCGTGCTGGTGCAGCGGCATCCGCTGCGCCGGTCGTGGCTGGTGCTCGGGGTGATCGGCGCGAACGCCGTCGGCTGGGGTCTGGTCATCGCGTGGCCGGGGCGGGCGCCGCTGCAGGTGCTGGTGCTGCTCGTGCTGGCGCTGGGGCTGGGCGGCCCCGGCTCGATGATCGGATTCGAGTTCGCCCGCACGTTCAACCCGCCGAGCAGGCTCGGCACCGCCACCGGCATCGTGAACGTCGGGGGCTTCGTCGCGTCGTTGCTGTCGATTCTGCTCATCGGCCTGATCCTGGACGCCCGCACGGGCGGGCAGGCCGGCTACGACATCGTGGACTTCAAGGTCGCCATGTCGGTGCAATACGCAATTGGCGCCATCGGCCTGATCGGCATTCTGCGCACCCGCAGGCTGGCCAGGGCGCGGATGGCCGCCGACCACGGCGTGATCGTCCGGCCGCTGCGCGAGGTGCTCGCGGAACGGGGCTGGTTTAGCGGGGAACGTATCGGTAAAGGTTGAGACTTTGCGCGGTCTGAAGACGCGGTCTGCAGACCGGGCTGAGCAGTGGCATGCGAGGAGGACATGAGCGAGCACGCACCGGACCGGTTCTGGTCCGGCATCGAAATTTCCAAGGTCATCGCGGGCACGCTCGCGGCGGTCACCGCGGCGGTCGTCGGCTCCTTCCTCGGAGTCGCCGGCACGCTGGCCGGGGCCGCCATCGCCAGCGCCGTCGGCTCGTTGGGAACGGAGATCTACCATCGGTCGCTGAACAGGGGCGCCAAGCGTCTCGGCGAGCTCACCCCGACGTTCGTGAAGGTGCAGGCCGCCGTCGGCACGCCGCCGGTCGCCGCCGCCACGAAGCGGGAGAGCCCGTCGCACACCGTGCCGCCTCGATCGAACATCCGCTGGAGACACGTGGCCGTGGTCACGGCCACGTTGTTCGTGCTGGCCATGGGCTCGCTGACGATATTCGAGCTGATCTCGGGCAAGTCCGTGGCGTCGACCCTGGGCACCACCTCGTCGCCGGCGAGCACCTCGGTCGGCGACCTCTTCGGCCGCCAGGAGAAGAAGCAGCCGACGGTGACACCGTCGACGGGCGGCACTCAGGCTCCGGCCGACGTGCCGCCGACCGCGCCGGCCGGCGACGCGCCGACGACGGAGCCGGCACCGGAGGCGACGGAGCCGACCGCGGAGCCGACCACCGAGCCCACGGCCGACGCCCCGGAGCAGACCCAGCCGGCCGACACCCAGCAGAACCAGGAGCAGGGGCAGGGCCTGGACCAGCCGGCACAATAGGCTCGATCCGACGAAGGAGGGTGTCACCGTGAACGTCAACGAATTGCTCGCCGGGGCCTTCGGCCGCCTGCCCGACCTGGTGCGGGCCGCGGTCAACGGCCTGAACGCGGAGCAGCTGCGCACCCCGCCGGCCGACGGCGCCAACACGGTCGGATGGCTGGTGTGGCATCTCACCCGGATCCAGGACGGGCACATCGCCGAGCTGACCGGCGACGAGCAGGTGTACGTGACCGGCGACTGGGCTCGCCGCTTCGCGCTGAAGCCGGACCCGGACGACAGCGGCTACGGACACACCTCCGAGCAGGTGCTGGCCGTGCGCCCGGAGAGCGCGAAGGTGCTGGTGGACTACTACCAGGCGGTGCACGAGCGCACCCTCGGCTACCTGGCCGGGCTGGCGGCCGACGACCTGGACCGCGTCGTGGACCGGGCCTGGGACCCGCCGGTCACCCTGGGCGTGCGCCTGGTCAGCGTCCTGAACGACGACACCCAGCACGTGGGCCAGGCGGCCTACGTGCGGGGCCTGCTGGACAACTGACGGCGAGGCGCGGCCCCCCCCCCGGTTTGGGGGGGGGCCCCGCCGGTGGCGGCCCCGGGCCCCCAACCCCGGAAGGCGGGTGGGTAGGGGGCCCCCCAACCGGGGATAACGGCGCCGAAA
>NZ_JBEZXZ010000113.1:26868-28189 GCF_040638275.1 Actinoplanes sp. NPDC026623
CCGTGGGGCCCGGGCGCCCCCGGGGGGGGGCCCTCTCCCACACCGGCGGGGGCCCCCCCCCCCCACGGCGGTTGTGCGGGAGCGCCTCGCCGTTCACGGCCCGTGCCGCCTACCGCGTCAGGGCAGGTCGATCGGGCGCAGCACACGGTCGATACCGTGCCCGATCTGGCGGTTGCCCCCGTTCACGTTGAACTTGATCACGCGCGGATCGCGGTCGTTGCGGTCGGCGTCGATCAGCTTGATGCGCTTGCAGTAGTAGCCGTACACGTCCACCTTGACGGACGATCCCGCCGCGGTCTTGAGGCGGGCGCCGTCGGCCCTCAGCGCTGCCGTGCGGTCGATGGTGACGCCGGGCACGACGTGGTAGAGCAGCACCGACTCGACGGTGTCGATGCCCAGGCCGGCCACCGCGGTGAACGCCGCCTTCTCGCCCGGCAGCCGCCGGCTGTGCCCGAGATCCGCCACCAGTACCCGGAATGCCAGATCGTTCGGCAGGAACGCGGTCAGCTTCGTGGTGCCGTCGGCGAGCACGCCGACCGGGCTGGACGGCTTGGCGGTCAGCACCGCCTGCACCGCCGCGGTGAGGATGTCGAAGTCGCGGGGATTGCGGTCGAAGCCGCTCCGGTCCGCGGTCAGCACCGCGGCCAGCGACCGGGTGCCCGGCGGCTTCGTCCTGCCGTGCGCGGCAGCCGGTGCGGCGGTGAGAGCGGAGGCGACGACCGCGGCGGTCGCCACCGCGGCGGTCCGGCGGCCGAGTCGGATGAACCTCATCGTCATGCGTCCTTTCCGAGTGCGGAGTGGTGGCTTGCGCGCCACCACTCCGTCCTTCGCTCGCATCACCGTTGATGGATGCACCTATTCGGTCAGCACTCCGCGCAGCAGGCTGTGGCCCGAATGCGCGGCGTCGCCGTCGTGCGGTTCGTCGCTGACGTCGACGAGGCGGTACCGGTTCAGATCGGTGCCGGGCGGTACCGGCAGCACCACGTCCGGCCGGTCGGTCAGGTTGCCGACGGCGACCATCTTCGTGATGTCGTCCGGGTCGATCAGCCACACCTCGTGGAAGCCGGTGGTCAGCGGCAGATTGCGGACGTCGATGCGCATCTGCCCGTCGGACAGCACCCGCACACTGCCGCCCGCCTGCGCCGACACCGTGGGTAGCGGCGTCAGCATCGCCCGCGCGGTCACCTCCGCGGCCGGTGGCCGCGACACGAGCCGGTCGACCGCCACCGTGCCCGCCACCGCGAGCACCGCGGCCGCCGCCGCGCTGAGCACCGGCACGACCCAGCGGGGCCGCCGGCGGCGGGTGCGCCGCTCCGCCGGC